>CAZWTU010000128.1:1925-4410 GCA_964637035.1 uncultured Tissierellaceae bacterium | reverse complement strand
GACTTATCTTCTTGATAAAACTTTTCAAATATACGTCCAATAGCTTCTTGACTAATGCCAATACCTTCATCTCTTATCTTTATTTCTATATTAGTAGGTGTCTTTTCTAAGCTTATATTTATTTTGCTATTTGCTTTTGAATATCTTATGGAATTGCTTATTAGATTTATCCAAACCTGCTGCAATAGGTCTTCATTTCCATAATACTCTATTTTTTCTAATTCTAAATCAAACTCTATATCTTTTTCATTCCATTCATAAACTAATAATAATATACTCTTTCTTATTTGCTCATCTAAGCTAAAAAGATTAGCTTCTTCTAATATTTCTTGATTTTCTAATTTTGATAATTTAAGCATGTTAACAGAAAGATTAGATAATCTATTAGTCTCTTCTACTATAATGGATGTATATTCTTGCCTTTCCTCTTCTGATAAGTCTTTACTTTGTAAAAGTTTAGCAAAACCTTGAATAGATGCAATTGGTGTTTTGAACTCATGGGAAACATTACTTATAAAATCTTTTCTAAGATAATCTATGTTTTTTAGCTCCCTTGTCATTTTATTAAAATTTTCTGTAAGCTGACCTATTTCGTCTTTACTCTTAGTTTCAACTTGTATGTCAAAGTTACCCTTTGCCACCTCTTTAGTCACTGAATTCAATTTCAATATTGGCTTTACCACACTTCTAACTAATAATATTATCAATAATATCCCAATTGTAGCATAGGATAGTACAGTTTTCCATATACGGGATGTTACTATTTTAAATAGGGTTTGGTTTTGATGAAGACTAATTTCAATTAAAATATTATCCATTTCAAATATAATAGTGGGCCTAGAAAGTCTTTTATGGTAAAACATAAGAATATCATCTTTTATTATCTTTTCCATAGTCTTTTCTTCTAACCCATCTATATCTTTTTCTTCCATGACTTTTACATCATAGGTAGGCGTTGAAATAATAGATATTATTTCTTCTATACTTAAATCTGTCTTTTTTCTTAGTTCCACAATTGATCTTGCAATTGATTCTTCTCCTAATTTTATCTCATTTTCTATATTGTTAGTAAAATTAGCTGATATTAGAAAAGAAAAACTAGAGGATATCATTATTAATATTATAAAAAATAGGGTTAATTTAACTGTTATTTTTTTCATATTCTAATCTCTACCTTATAACCTAAGCCTCTTACTGTAACTATTTCAAATTCATTGAAATTAGCTAATTTATCCCTTAAACGTTTAATGTGTACATCTACTGTTCGTTCATCTGTCTCAGAATCTATACCCCAAATTTCATCCATTAGCTGTTGCCTTGTAAATATTTGTTTGGGATAGCTAAGAAGTTTAAACAGTATCTCAAACTCCTTTTTTGGTAATTCTATGGATTCTTCTTTTCTATTTACAATCAATGTGTTGTAGTCTAGTACCACTTCTCCTACTATGAGGCGATTTTCATTAATTATCTTAGATCTTCTCAATAAAGCTTCAACCCTTAGTATCATTTCATCCATATCTATGGGCTTTACCATATAATCATCAATCCCTAAATGAAAACCCTTTCTTTTATCTTCAAATGTTTCCTTAGCTGTTACAAGTAGTATTGGTAAATTATAGTTTGCCTGTCTTAAAGATTCTACTAAAGCATATCCATCCATATCTGGCATCATTATATCACTGATCATTAAATCTATATGCTTTTTATCTATTATATCTAATGCCTCTAAACCATTTTTCCCTACTAAAACCTTATATCCATGATTTTTCAAAACTGTTTCCATGAGTTTTTGAAGGTTTCTGTCATCTTCCACTACTAGTACCGTAACCATAATTCACCTCTTTCTATATTCTAATTTTATTTACTAATCCTATTATAAAATATATATATGAACCAATTATTAACTATAATTTACTTTATTATTGAAAAACTCTTGTTATTAATATAAGAGTCACAAATATTATAAATCATATCCTATATAAAAACCACTTATATGTATCTATCTCATACTTTAATTCAAACTCCTTTTCCATGTTATTAACTATACTCTTGCACCTATAAAGTATCATCTTATTACCTGCATATTTTTCCATTTCACTAAATAATATTATTTCTATAGGAATTACTATATTACCTAAGTCTTCATCATACAGACGTATTTTAATAGGAGTTGGATACTCTTTGTTTTTAAACCAGGCTATAGTCTCTATGTCTTTCATTACAATCTCCATAATTAAACCTCCTAAAACTTGTTTACAATCATATGTTTACCTTCTTCTTTTAATACGCCTCCTATAATATGGTCTATTCCAGAATCAAGAAAGCATGATCTTTTAATAGAGTCATAACCATATTTATTGCGGATATTATCTATTGCTTTGTTAAGGAGTTCATCCTTTTTGTTATAGTCTTCAAACAAATACATTTGATTAAATTCATCGGAAGATAAATCTGATATTCCTATAGCAAATTGCCTTAAGGGAGT
>CAZWTU010000128.1:0-1825 GCA_964637035.1 uncultured Tissierellaceae bacterium | reverse complement strand
TCTTTTTAATAATCTATGTACCTGATTAGGCTTTTGAAAATCTGATGCCATTTTCGCTAATAGTTTATTGTCTCCTATGCCTATATTTACAGTAAATCCCAATTCATTTTCTATCCTATCTTTTATTTGATAGGCTTTTTTCATATATTCACTATCATTAGTATAATAAAACTTTAAAAATGCTTCATCTATTGAGTATTGCTGTATATCAGGTGTGTACTCTTTAAACATTTCAATCATAGCATTGCTAGCCTTTAAATATCTTGAATAATTGGGAGGTATAATAATCAAATTAGGACATTTCTGTCTTGCTGAATAAAGCGTTTCTCCTGTTTTAATTTGATATTCCTTTGTAGCTATAGATTTAGCCAATACTATACCCTTTCTTTTCTCCTCATCCCCTCCTACTACTGAAGGAATACTTCTTAAATCTATACTTTCTCCATGTTGCTTTCTATATGCAGCTTCCCAAGATAAATATGCAGAGTTTACATCTATATGAAATATAATATTATTAGTCATAAGTCACAGCTCCTATAAATTAATTGTAACAGAATGTGTGTTCTATGTAAAGAACATACATTTATTTCCACAGAAAATTATTTCAGTTATATGTTAGATATTGCAAAATAGTGTTTGGTATATCTTTTTTTTGGTATAATAATATTGAATAGAATTTTATAAGGAGGAGATTGTTTTGAAGGCATTGGTAACAATAGATTATACAGATGAGGAGTTGCAATCCCTTAGGGACTTAGGATACCAGGTAATATATAAAAATGAAAAGGATCTCACTTTTTCAGATGAAATTAAAGATATAGATGCCATGGTATGCTTTATGCCCTTTAATAAGGTTGATATTGATTTATTACCTAATCTTAAATGGATACAAGTTGTTAGTACTGGCATAAATCAGGTACCTGAGGAAAAAATATTAAATAATAATATTACCCTTACAAATAACAGAGGAGGATATAGTATTCCTATTTCTGAGTGGATTGTTCTTAAGACACTGGAGATGTTTAAAAATAGTAAGGAAATTTATGAGCAACAAAAGGAAAAACAATGGAAAATGGATACTTCTCTACTAGAGCTTTATGGAAAAACAATAGGATTTTTAGGTGCTGGTTCCATAGCTAAAGAAGCAGCAAAAAGATTTGACCCCTTTGGAGTTAAACTTATAGGCTTCAATACTGACGGAAAAGATGTAGAACACTTCCATAAGGTTTATAGCTTTAAAGAGATTGAAAATGTAGTTCCTGAGTTAGATGTCTTAGTAATAACAGCTCCTTATACAGATAAGACCCACAATCTAGTAGATAGGTCTGTACTTTCTAATATGAAAGATGATTCTTATATAGTAAATATTGCCCGGGGAAGTATTATTGATGAAAAAGCACTTATTGATAACTTGAATTCAGGAAAGATAAAAAAAGCTGCTTTAGATGTATTTGAAGTAGAACCTTTACCAAAGGACAGTCCTCTATGGGATATGGATAATGTATATGTATCTTCTCACACCTCCTGGGTTTCTGAAGTAATAGAAAAAAGAAGATTTGAGATTGCTTATAGAAATATGAAGAAATTTATTAATAAAGAGAAACTAGATAATGTAATTGATTATGATAAAGGATATTAAGAATTAGATTTTAAGTAAACTTAAATAAAATATAATATAAAAATGCTATAATCAATTTATAAATTGATTATAGCATTTTTATATTAATTGGCGGGAGTATGTGAGAATCGAACTCACCTAAGAGACCACAAGCCCCTCACGCTGGTTTTGAAGACCAGAGGGCACACCAGCACCCATCTACTCCCA
>CAZWTU010000127.1:0-4413 GCA_964637035.1 uncultured Tissierellaceae bacterium | reverse complement strand
CCTAAACCTACAACAATTGGAATAAGTATTCCAAATGTTCCCCATGATGTTCCTGTAGCAAACGCAAGACCAGTAGCAACTAAGAATATAATTGCTGGTAGAAGAGCTTGTAATCCAGCAGCACTTCCTTCTACAATATTAGCTACAAATGGAGCTGCCCCTAATGAACCTGTCATTGCTGATAATGTCCATGCAAGGGTTAAGATTAAGATTGGTGGTACCATTGCATTAAATCCTTCAACAATACATTCCATAAATTCATTAAAAGATAAAACCTTTCTTGCTACCATCCATACAAATGTCACTATCAATGACATTAGAGATCCCATAGCAAGACCTAAAGAAGCATCTGATTCTGCGAAAGCGTTAATAAACGATTCGCCAGCGAAAAATCCACCTGTATAGATCATACCTATTACTGATAATACTATAAGGACACAAATAGGAAGTACTAAGTCTATAACCTTGCCCTTGTCTGAAACAACATCCTGCATTTCATCCTCAAAAGGTAATTTTGAATCTGTAAAAATGTCACCGTGTAATACTGCATTCCTCTCATATTTACGCATTGGACCGTAATCCAAATCTCTAAATATAATGAATACTATCATTACTAAGGTTAAGAGAGAGTAAAAGTTATAAGGAATAGCCTTTACAAATAATTCTAGACCATTGTAACCTTCCACAACGCCAGTTACTGCTGCAGCCCAAGATGATATTGGTGCAATCATACATATTGGAGCAGCGGTAGCATCTATCAAATATGCTAATTTAGCCCGTGAAACTCTATGATTATCTGTTACTGGTCTCATAACACTACCAACTGTTAGACAATTAAAATAGTCATCAATAAAAATTAAAATACCAAGTCCGAAGGTAGCGCCCATTGCTCCTTTCCTTGTTGTGATTTTTGTACTGGCCCATTCACCATATGCTTTAGATCCGCCAGCTCTGTTCATAACAACTACGATAATCCCAAGTACTACAAGGAACATAAGTATTCCCACATTCCAGTCATCACTTAAGCTGGCTATAAATCCGTCACCAACCATGGTAGTGAATGCATTAACTGGGTTCCCATTTTCTACGAGGAGAGCACCTGCTATTATTCCTATAAATAGCGAGCTATAAACCTCTTTTGTAAGTAATGCCAAACCGATAGCTATAATCGGTGGTAGCAATGACCATATTGTTGAATACACAGCAGGAAGTGATTCTCCATCACCTTGTGCAAGTGCAATAACAGAAAAGACCATGGCCAATATTATAACCAAAGTGGTTATAAAAAAAACACGTTTCTTGTCAAATTTCACTTTGACAACCCCCTTTTATAATATATTATATGAATGCAATCCTTATGTCCTTTTTTAAAAAACAACCAACCAACATACCTATTGCCATATCAAGAGATAAAAGGTTTTGATACATATTAAAAAATATTAAATTTAGCCGCAAACTTATAAACTTGTATTATCTAAATATTAACACAATGCGAGTTTTATGTCAATTTTTTTAGACCTTGAAAAAGTGTCATTTAAGTGATATTTAAAAAGATAGATTTGGGCTAAGAAAAATAAAATGGAAGTTGGTAACCTATGTTACCGACTTTCATTTTTTATTGTCCTATAATTAAAATACAATAAAAAATGAAAGGGGTTTTATACTTGAATAATAAAGGTGGACAAAAGATGTTTTGCTTTCAATGCCAGGAGGCTGCTGGTAATAAAGGTTGTACAAAAGTAGGTATGTGTGGTAAAACCGCAGATTTAGCAGCACTTCAAGACTTAATGATCTATACAGTAAAGGGTATTTCAGAGCTAGGAGTTAAGGCAGATGAAATAGACTTTGATATGCCAGGAGTGGACAGGTTCTTAATCGAGGCATTATTTATGACTATTACAAATGCAAACTTTGATAAAGATAGATTCTTTGAAAAAATCAAAGAAGGATTAAAATTAAGAGATGAATTAAAAGCAGAATTAGATAAGAAAGATGTAAAATTAGAAAATTTACTAGATGCATCGACATTTACTGTAAATTCTAATGATGATATAGTATTTAAATCAACAGAAGACCAAGTAGGAGTATTAGCTACTGAAGATGAAGATGTAAGGAGCCTAAGAGAGTTAATTATATATGGAGTAAAAGGAATGGCAGCTTACGCAGAGCATGCTGACAATCTAGGATATGAAGACAAGGAAATTGCAAAGTTTATCCGTAAGGCAATGGCAGCTACATTAGATGATAGCTTAACAGTAGACGATTTAGTAGCTCTTACTCTTGAAGCAGGCGAATATGGGGTTAAGACTATGGCTTTACTTGATGAAGCTAACACAACAACATATGGTAATCCAGAGATTTCAGAAGTTAATATTGGAGTTAGAGATAATCCAGCAATATTAGTATCAGGTCACGACTTAAAAGACTTTGAAGAATTATTAGAACAAGCTGATGGTTCAGGGGTAGATATATATACTCATGGAGAAATGCTACCAGCTAACTATTATCCAAAGTTTAAAAAATACGAGAATTTTGTAGGTAACTACGGAAGTGCTTGGTGGGCACAAAAAGAAGAGTTTGAGAAGTTTAATGGAGTTATTTTATTTACTACAAACTGTATAGTACCACCAAAGGCATCTTATGCTGATAGGGTATATACAACAGGTTCTTCAGGATATCCAGGATTTAAACATATACCTGATAGGGTAAATGATGAACCAAAAGATTTTTCTGAAGTAATAGAACACGCTAAGAAATTGGCTGCACCAACAGAAATAGAAA
Organism: uncultured Tissierellaceae bacterium; assembly: GCA_964637035.1. GTDB lineage: Bacteria > Bacillota > Clostridia > Tissierellales > Tissierellaceae > CAZMMV01. Next base: position 1,632 of record CAZWTU010000127.1, on the reverse strand, counting down.
AAGGCAAAATAGTAGGTGGATTTGCCCATGCCCAAGTATTTGCCTTAGCCGATAAAATAGTAGATGCAGTTAAATCAGGAGCAATAAAGAAATTCTTTGTAATGGCAGGATGTGACGGTAGACAAGGATCAAGAAGCTATTATACAGAATTTGCAGAGGCTCTTCCAAAGGATACTGTTATTCTTACAGCAGGATGTGCAAAGTTTAGATACAACAAGCTTAACTTAGGAGATATAGGTGGAATACCAAGGGTATTAGATGCAGGGCAATGTAATGACTCCTATTCCCTAGCAGTTATAGCTATGAAGCTTAAAGAAATATTTGAATTAAATGATATAAATGATTTGCCAATAGCATACAATATTTCTTGGTATGAGCAGAAAGCGGTAATAGTATTACTTGCATTACTGCATCTAGGTGTTAAAAACATTCACTTAGGACCAACACTACCAGCATTCCTATCACCAAATGTAGCTAATGTATTAGTAGAAAACTTTGGCATAGGGACTATTGGAGAAGTAGAAGACGATATAAAAATGTTTATGGGTGCATAATTTTAAAACTAGCCCCCTTGCCAAGCAGGGGGTTTTTTGTGTTATAATAAATATATTATAAAGGAAAAATTTAGATTGGAGAGATCAGGATGAAGGAATTAATAAAGAGAATAAATGAGTTGGCAAATAAATCAAAAACTATTGGTCTAACAGAAGAAGAAAAAGAAGAACAACAAAAGTTAAGAAAAGAGTATATTCAAATATTTAGAGGCAATATGAAAGAGACATTAATGAATGTAAAGGTAGTAGACCAAGAGGGGACAGATGTAACGCCAGAAAAATTAATCAAAGAACAAAAAAAGAAAAGATCATAGAAGATTTAATCTTAGGTTAATTTCAGCATGTATATATTAATATACCCCCCTTATGGTATCAAGATTTATAAATAATCTTATATCAAGAGGGGAGTATTTCATCTTCCGTAGATAAGCTAATACTAAAGCAAAATATTATAAAATCAGATTAGCTTTAGTATGGCTAAGGCTATTAATATTATTCCAGATAGCCAAGAAAGATTGACTTTACTTACCTGGGATATTTTTTTACCAATAAACAAACCACTACAAAGGGCTAATATTCCTATAATAAAGGTCAAACTTATTACATGTAAATAGTTGATAGACCCCAAGCTACTGCCAAATCCTACAGCTAATGAATCAAGAGATAGGGCAGCCCCTAGGTATATTGCTTCCCTAAAGTCAAGGTCTTTTGATTTATTTAGATCTGCTTGTGTCTCATCTACATATATGTCTACAAAAACCCATATATCAAATAATTTAATTTTAAGCTTTTTATTCTTTTCAGATTTCTTTTTTAAATAAGATTTAACAAAGCTTTCAAGTAAATAATAAATCCCCAATAAAAATAATATGGAAAAACTTAAAAACACTGCTAAATTGCCAGGTAAAAATTTTTTAAGTCCATATCCTAAAAAGACTGAAAATCCTAAAAATAAAGAACAAACAAGATTTATAATTAAACAAGAGGAACGAGGTATTTTTATTTTATTAGCCCCATAGGCTATACTGGCTACAAATGCATCTAAAGATAAAGTTAATACTAATAATATGGTTTCCAA
>CAZWTU010000126.1:0-4428 GCA_964637035.1 uncultured Tissierellaceae bacterium | reverse complement strand
TTTATAATAATGGCTTTGCGGGAGGTATGGTTGCGGCTGTACTAGTCCCCATATTTGATAGTTTCAGAAAGGAAAATGATAAATGAGGTATAAGAGAGAAAAACTAATAAAAATTATGAATGAATTAGTTAATTTTTGCCTTAGGATTAATATGAAGGATATTAAGATTGATTTTTCTTGCCGTGAAGACTGGGGAAAGATTAGTGTAGAAGGACATTGTGCCAATCCTCCCCTGGAAAGATTAGAGGACTTAGAATATATTTTAAATTCACCTAGACAAGAAGAACTTGAAGAATATTATTGGAACTTAGTAGGAGATGGTCATGGTCATCAAGAACTTGAAATGGTAGGTACACTTGTGGATAGTGGTAGCATTGAATACAAGGACAATATTTTAAAAATATCAATTTGCAGGGATCAGACCCATTAATTGAAGAAAGGTCATAGTACCTTTCTTTTTATCTTATGTTTGGTTTATATAAAAAATTGGGGATGATAAAATGGCAAATACAATCAAAGTATCGGTGAGAAATCTAGTGGAGTTTGTTCTTAGGAGTGGAGATATAGATAATAGCTTCAGGTCTATGTCTAGGGCCTTAGAAGGTACCAAGGCTCACCAAAAAGTACAAAGTTCCTATGGGCATGAATACAGGCCAGAGGTTACTTTGAGGCATAGTGTTTATTATGAAGATTTTACTGTGGAATTACAGGGTAGGGCTGATGGTATATTTACCCTGCCAGAAGAGATAATCATAGATGAAATAAAGAGTACAAGCAAGGATTTAGAAGATATAGAAGATAATAATGAACTTCATTGGGCACAAGCTAAATGCTATGCCTATATTTATTGTGTACAGGAAGATTTAGAGTTTATTTATATTCAACTTACATACTTTCATATAGAATCAGAAGAAAAAAAGATATTTAAAAACAAATATACCAGGGAAGAATTAGAAACTTATTTTTTTAATTTAACAGATAAATACACAAAGTGGGCTAGCACTACTTTTTATTGGGCAGAGACTAGGGACCAATCAATATTGGAATTAGATTTTCCCTTTCCCAACTATAGAAAAGGCCAAAGGGAATTAGCAGTTGCAGCCTATAAGACCATAAAGGAAGGTAAAAAATTAATTGCCAAGGCCCCTACTGGAATAGGTAAGACAATTTCCACATTATTTCCATCCATTAAGGCCATGGGCGAAGGCCAAGCAGCCAAGATATTTTATTTAACGGCTAAAACCATTACAAGGGAGGTCCCTATAGCTACTATGGCTATGATGAAGGAAAAGGGCTTAAGGGCAAAAACTATTGTAATTACAGCAAAGGATAAAATTTGTTTAAATGAAGAAACTAAATGTAATCCTAGGGAATGTACTTATGCCAAGGGCCATTTTGATAGGGTCAACCCTGCCATAATGGATATATTTGAAAATGAAGATCTAATTACCAGGGAAGTAGCTATAGCTTATGCAGAAAACCATCATGTATGCCCCTTTGAATTTGTACTAGATGTAAGCCTTTGGGCTGATGTGATAATAGGGGATTATAATTATGTGTTTGATCCACAAGTTTTTCTCAAGAGATTTTTCGAGGGAATGGCAGAAAATTATATCTTCTTAGTAGATGAGGCCCATAATTTAGTGGATAGGTCTAGAGACATGTTTTCAGCCCAAATAAATAAAAGTAGTTTTGTTGAAGTAAGACATGTATTTAAGGACAAATACCCTAAAATATATAACAGCATAAACAGGTGTAAATCTAAGATGCAAGAGATAAAAGAGGAATTGGATATAAAGGGAGAGTATTATCAAAAAGAAGAAATTACAGAACTTTATTATCCTATAAAAAGACTTATAACACTTCTTGAACCTTGGTTAGTAGAGGAAAAAAAAGATGAAGATTATGATAGCGTATTAGAACTTTATTTTAATCTAATTAGCTTTATCAAGATTTCTGACTTCTATGATAAACATTATGTAGTATATATTAAGGAAGAATCTGATGATTTAATATTTAACTTATATTGCGTTGATTCATCTTATTTATTAAAGGAAGCTATGGCTAGGGGTAAAAGTAGTATTTTATTTTCTGCTACCTTATCACCTACTGACTACTATATGGATTTATTAGGAGCTAGCAAGAAGGATTACAATATAAGCCTTGGCTCACCTTTTCCTAGGGAAAACCTTTGTCTTATGATAGGGGACAATATATCTACAAGATATAGGGACAGAGAGGGTACATATTTAGATATTGTAAAGTATATGGAAAGTTTTATAGGAGCTAAGAAAGGAAATTACTTTGTATTTTTCCCTTCCTATGCCTATATGAATAATATATATGAAATTATTAATGAAAGAAACAAGGACTTAAATATAATTATGCAAAGTTCTAATATGAGTGAACTAGAAAGAGAAGCCTTTTTAAGCTGTTTTGATGAGGAAAATAATCTTATTGCCTTTGCTGTAATGGGAGGAATTTTCTCTGAAGGAATAGATTTAACAGGGGAAAAATTAATAGGTGCCATTGTAGTTGGTGTAGGCCTTCCACAAATTTGCTTTGAAAGAAATATAATAAAAGATTATTTTAATCACCATAGGGGTCAAGGCTTTGACTATGCTTATACTTATCCCGGAATGAACAAGGTATTGCAAGGGGCCGGTAGGGTAATAAGGAGTCCAGAGGATAGGGGAGCCTTGCTTCTTATAGATGATAGATATAGGACAAGAAAATATAAGTCTTTATTTCCAAATGAATGGGTAAATTATAAAAGGGTTGGAAATGAGGGCAACTTGAAAAATAAATTAAAAAGCTTCTGGGAAAACAATTGTGAGTAATTTTTCAAAATCGGGTATAGTAGTAATAATAGAAATTAATTATAAATATGGGAGGAATTTTAAATGAAAAAAGTAGTTATTTATTCAACTGTTACATGCCCTTGGTGTACTAAGGTAAAGGATTACCTGGACTCTAAGAATGTTGCTTATGAAGATTATGATGTAGCTAAAGACCGTGATAAGGCAATGGAAATGGTAAATAAATCTGGTCAACAAGGTGTTCCAGTAATTGATATTGATGGGGACATAGTAGTAGGATTTGACCAAAGTAAAATCGACACGCTATTAAATTTATAAAAAGATAAGAGGTATTGCCTCTTATTTTTTTTGTCCATTATTGGTATAATAGGTTGAGAGGAGTTGGGACTATGGTTAAGAAAAATCAAGTTATTGAATTTGAAATAAAAGAAGTGGGTTTTCCAAATAGGGGAAGGGCCATATTTGAAGATATAGATATAAAATTTAAAGGCGGAATAAAGGGACAAAAAGTACAGGCAAGAGTCAGTAGGAAGAGGAAAAAACATGTAGAAGCCAAGATCTTAGAAGTAATTGAAAGGTCACCTATAGAGACTGAAAAAGGCTGTCCTCATTTTGGGATTTGTGGAGGGTGTACTTTTCAAAGCTTAACTTATGAAAACGAACTTAAATTAAAGGAAGACCAGATAAAGGAACTTTTCAAAAAAGAGGGGCTAGATATAAAGCTTTTAGGTACAGAAGCTAGCCCAATTATAGAGGGATATAGAAACAAGATGGAGTTTACCTTTGGAGATGAGGAGAAAGATGGACCCTTAGCCCTAGGTATGCATAGAAAGGGAAGATTTTACGAAGTTGTAAATGTTCCCCATTGTAATATAGTAGATGATGATTCTACCAACATTTTAGTAGAAGTCTTGAATCATTTTCAAGAAAAGAATAAAACCTATTATAGAAAGGGTAACCATGTAGGCTTTTTAAGGCATTTAGTAATAAGAAAGGCATTAACTACTGGAGAAATAATGATAAATTTAGTAACTAGTAGTCAAGATGAATTAGATGGAGATGCATTTGTAAATATGCTGAGAGAGATTCCAATAAAGGGAGAGGTAAGAGGGATACTTCATAGTATTAATGATAGTCTAGGTGATACTGTGGCAGCTGATAACTTAGATATTTTATATGGAAGAGATTATATAATTGAAGAAATATTAGGCCTTAAATTTAAAATATCTCCTTTTTCATTTTTTCAAACAAATACCTTTGGTGCAGAAAAATTATATAATATAGCTAGGGAATTTGCAGGTGATATAGATGACAAGATAGTATTTGACCTGTACTCTGGGACAGGAACCATAGCTCAGATAATGGCACCTGTGGCAAAGAAAGTAATAGCAATAGAAATAGTAGAAGAAGCAGTGGCTAAGGCAAGGGAAAATATGGAGTTAAACAATTTATCAAATATAGAGTTTATAGCGGGAGACGTACTAAAAGCTATAGATGAACTAGGAGACAAACCAGATCTAATAGTAATAGACCCACCAAGAGAGGGAATAAATCCAAAGGCTATAAACAAGATAATAGACTTCAATCCAGAGAGTTTTGTATATATATC
>CAZWTU010000125.1:1819-4434 GCA_964637035.1 uncultured Tissierellaceae bacterium | reverse complement strand
GAAGAATAAGTACCATATCAGAGGCAACAATACTTCTTGGATTTCAAGCCATAAAAGGCATTGCCTTGGCTTCAACGGTGAAACCCTTTTTAGAGGATGAATTAGAGGGTTATCTCTTGGAGAAAAACTTTCTTTGGACTCAGTCTCAAACATGTGCCATTACATCTAGATTTATAGGAAAACAATTTAAATATACCAATCCCGAAGAAGCTTATATAGCTGGCCTTCTTAGGGATATTGGTAAAACTATATTAAACGAACATATGAAAGATGAATATAAGCAGATTTTAGAAAAAGTAGAAAAAGAAAATATGACCTTTTTAGATGGTGAAAGAGAAGTTCTAGGTTTTGACCATGGGGAAATTGGAGAAAAAGTAGCTATTAAGTGGGGATTGCCCCAGAACTTGGTGGAAGCCATTGCTTATCACCATACCCCAGATTTGGCTAGCTTAAATCCTATCCTAGTATCCATAGTTCATATTGCAGACGCAATAACTATGATGATGGGTGTAGGTCTAGGACTTGACGGATTACAATATAATATTTCAGAGACTGCCTTAAAAAATCTAAATCTAACTGAAGCCGACATAGGGAATATAATGTCTGATGTGGCGGATTTAATAGCTGATCAAGATAGTTTCTGAAAAAATATGGAGGGATATCTATGGAAAAATTAGAATTAGATGATTTTACCAAATATAAGTATCTATCTGGCCTCAAAATATCACCAAATGGTAAAAACACTGGATTTGTAGTAAATGAAATGGATGTAGACAATAACAAATATCTATCTAATATTCATATTTATAATGAGGATAGGCAAGACTCATTTCAACTGACCGGCCTTGATGAAGAAAGAAGTTTTATATGGACTGATAATAATAGCCTGGTCTTTCCTAGTGTGAGAAATAAAAAAGATAAAGAAAGAAAAGAAAAAGGCGAAGAATTTACCAGCTTTTATGAAATATCTATAAGGGGTGGAGAAGCTAGAAAAAGTTTTGAGATCCCAATTAATGTAAGGCAAATAGAATTTATAGATAAAAATACCTTTCTTTTAACAGGTCTTTATGATTTAAACAAAATAAATACAGATAATCTAGACCCAGAGGAAAAAGAAAGTGTAGAAAAGAAAAAAGAGGAAAATAAGGACTATGAAATATTAGATGAAATACCATTCTGGTCAAATGGTATAGGATTTACAAATAAAAAACGAAACAGACTGTATTTATACAATTTAACTGAAGAAAGCCTTACTCCTATTACAGATGAATTTACAGATGTAAGTAGCTTTAAGTTAAATAAATCTAAGGATCAAGCAATCATAGTTGCAACTTCCTATATGGATAAAATGCAAATTAAAACAGACTTACACTTATATAATATTAAAAAAAATATAATAAATAAAATTAGTCATAAGCCTTTCAAGTATTCCTATGCTGATTTTATACAAGATAAGATAATTTTTGCAGGCAATGAGGGTAAGTCTTTTGGCTTAAATGAAAATCCTTCTTTCTATATTATGGACCTTGCAAAAGATAGGAAGGTTAAAAAGATATCCCCAGATGATTTTGATTTTTCCATATGGAATTCTGTAGGATCAGATTGTAGGTATGGGGCTAGCCAGTCTACCCTAGTAGACAATGATTACCTATACTTTGTATCTACCAATGGACATAATTCTTATATTAATAGGATAAATAATGAAGGCAATATTGAAAGATTGACTAGAAGTAAGGGTTCCATAGACGGTTTTGATGTATTAGATGGAAAAATTAAATTTATTGGGCTTAGAGGCCCTAAACTACAGGAAGTATACTCTTTGGATATGTTAGATGAAATCCAATTGACCAGTTTTAATGACTGGGTAATAAACGAAAAGAAACTTTCAAAACCAGAATATATATCAATGGAAAGTGAAGATGTAAATATTGATGGTTGGATAATGAAACCTGTAGATTTCAAAGAAGGAGAAAAGTACCCTGGAATATTAAATATTCATGGAGGACCTAAAACAGTTTATGGTGATGTATTCTTCCACGAAATGCAATATTGGGCTAATAAAGGCTATGTGGTGTTTTTCTGCAATCCTAGAGGTGGGGATGGTAGAGGCAATGAATTTGCCGATATTAGGGGTAAGTATGGCACCATAGATTATGATGATTTAATGAACTTTACAGATTCAGTATTGAAAAAATATCCCTTCATTGATAAAGATAGACTTGGAGTTACTGGAGGTTCCTATGGTGGCTTTATGACAAATTGGATAATAGGTCATACAGATAGGTTTAAGGCTGGTGTATCCCAAAGAAGTATCTCTAATTGGATTTCTTTCTTTGGCACCACTGACATAGGATATTATTTTGCAAGTGATCAAAATGATGCTAACCCATGGAGTGATTTTGAAAAACTATGGTTTCATTCTCCTATGAAATATGCAGATAAGGTAGTTACACCTACTCTATTTATCCATAGTGAAGAAGACTATAGATGTTGGTTGCCTGAAGGTCTACAAATGTTTACTTCCCTAAAATATCATGGAGTAGACTCTAGATTAGTTATGTTTAAGGGAGAAAACCATGAATTAAGTAGGTCTGGTAAACCTAAGCATAGAATTA
>CAZWTU010000125.1:0-1719 GCA_964637035.1 uncultured Tissierellaceae bacterium | reverse complement strand
TTATTATATAAATTTAGTCCCTCCATTAGAAATGGTAAAAGTATAAGCTTTAGACACACATTACCTGGAGCTATTTTTGCCTCCATAGGCTGGATATGCACATCTGCCTTGTTCTCCTACTATGTAAATAATTTTGCCAATTACGGCAAAACTTACGGTAGTCTAGGAGGTATTATAGTACTTTTAGTATGGTTGTATTTAAGCAGTATAATAATTATAACCGGTGGGGAAATCAATGCAACTATAAGGTCCATTGAAAAATAAAGGGACAATATAGTGTCCCTTCTTCCCAATCTAGTCTTTTATTATTCTACCACCGTGAATTACCTTACCATCTTCAATTCTTAGTTCCCAGAATATAGGGAACCTTTCACTTATTTCTACTTTTATAATCTCAGGTGCTGCAAAACAAATCAATTGAAAATTAAGTTTGTCAGCTATTTCAAATATAGGGTCTAGTACATGCTTGCCAGAAGCTTGACCAAAGGGATTATCAAGTAAGAGTATAGTGGACGGGTTTTCGTTTCCTATATGCCTTTTCTTAAAACTCATAATCATCATAGTTACAAAAGTAGTAACAGAAAGAGTCTGGCCACCACTTCCCTCTGTAGATATACCTTCTCCCTTGTTTATTGCCTCCCAAGTAGTATAGTGTTCATCCCTTGCCTTGGCATATCTAAATTCATTGTTCTCAGTCATTTTATAAACTAATAGTACTGGATATCTCCCCTGTAAAGCCTTTGAAAATATAACATTATCCCCCATTAAACCATCTATAAATTTATTATCTAGATTTTCAATATTTTCATTTTCTTCAAGTACCTTAAAAATAGATTGGATAAAATGTTCTTCTAATAAATAGCGAACTTCATCCTCTTCCTTTGGCAGTCTTTCCCCACCCTTTAATTTAACTAAAGGAAATACATGTTGATTTTCATTAACATAGTTCATACTGGCAACCATATCCTTTAAGGTTTCAATCATCTTGATTACATATATAGCCGCCCTATTAGTCCACTGTTTCATGGCCTCCTCAGCCTTTTCCTTATCCTTAGATAGGGAAACTAATTCTTGACTGAAATGGTTTTTCATACTCTTAAAGGAATCTCTATTGCTTGAAAAGTTATTTAAATTAGCTTCTCTTACTACCCTAGATAATTTTTCCTTTAATTTATCCTCTTCCAACTTTAACTCTATATCTTTTAAAAATCTAACCCTAAAGCTTTCTGCTTCCATTTTACTTCTATTAATATGGACTTGGTTTTTCCCTAAATCTTCCATCCAACCATCTACAACTAAGTCTAAATTATTTATGATTTTGTCTTTTAGTATTTTATCCATCTTTCCCTTGGCGAAATCTAACTCAGGATTATGACTTACTTTACTTAGGTTCAATTCTAATTTACTATTAACAATCCTATATTTTTCCAATTCAATGATACAAGCTTCTATAAACTTCTTATTTGATTTTATATCCTCATTTACATTATTTATTTCCCTCGGAATATCTTCAGTATCTAAGACAAGAGGGGGTTTTTTGTGACCTCTTAATATGTCATTTTCCATATTATCTAAATTTTTCTTTAAGGCTGAAAGTCTTCCACTTAAATTGTCTATATTTGACTTTATAATTTGTATTGCCTTTTTAATTTCATGGATGTTTTTATTTAATTCCTTTATTATTATATGGATTTCAATTATTGGAAGGCCTAAATCTTT
>CAZWTU010000124.1:0-4516 GCA_964637035.1 uncultured Tissierellaceae bacterium | reverse complement strand
AAGAATTTGGGGAAAAGCTAAGGGAAATAATTTAGAGGAATCCTTGACAAAGACCTAATTATTAAGTATATTAATATACAAGTGAAAATTTATGCACTGAAAAGGATAGTAACAAGATAGGTTTATTTTAGAGATATAATCATATGGTGGAAGATTATTATAAATTATTTTGTGAAGATCACCTTTGAGCATAATACCTGAAACGAGTAAGGTATTACGTGGAGGCGTTATACTCTTTAAGTGATAAAAGGTTAGATTTATTTACCTTTTGTAATTTGGGTGGTACCACGGAAATATTCGTCCCTAAGTCTATATAGGCTTAGGGACTTTTTATGAACAACTTAATAAGCAATGTAGGGTGGATGTTTAGTCCACTTGATTATTGTACTTTAAAGGCAATAAGATGAAATATTTAATGACTATAAAAAGAAAGGATGAAAAATTTGAAAAAATTTAATGCACTATCAAATGAACCTGTAAAAGACAGGGAACAAAAACTTAGTGAATACTGGAAAGAAATAGATTTACTTCATAAATCTGTAGATACAAGGGATGAAGATAAACCTTATGTATTTTTTGAAGGACCACCAACGGCTAATGGTCAGCCAGGTATTCATCATGTAATGGCAAGGACACTAAAGGACTTGACTTGTAGGTACAAGACAATGGAGGGCTATCAGGTAAAAAGAAAAGCCGGATGGGATACACATGGTCTTCCTGTAGAGATTGAAGTAGAGAAAAAATTAGAGCTTAAAAACAAACATGATATTGAAACATACGGACTGGAAAAGTTTAATGAACAGTGTAGGGAATCTGTTTTTGTCTATGAAAAACAGTGGAGAGATATGACAGAAAGAATGGCTTATCTTATAGATTTAGATAACCCATATATAACCCTAGAAAATGACTATATAGAATCTGTTTGGTGGATATTAGATAAATTTTACAAGGAAGGCTTAATATATGAAGGACATAAGATATTACCATATTGTTCAAGATGTGGCACAGGTCTAGCTACCCACGAAGTAGCTCAAGGCTATCAGGAAATAACATCAGATACAGTAGTAGTTAAATTCAAATTAAAAGATAAAGATGAGTATTTTTTAGCTTGGACAACTACACCTTGGACACTTCCTTCAAATGTTTGCTTAACAGTAAATCCTAAGGAAAGATACCTAAAAGTAAAACAAGATGATGAGATATATTATGTAGGGAAGGTATTAGCTAATGCTGTATTGGGAGAAGATTATGAAATATTAGAAGAAATGTCAGGAAAGGATTTAGAACATATAGAATATGAACAATTAATTCCATTTATAAATGTTGAAGGTAAGGCGTTTTACGTAACCTTAGGGGATTATGTAACTACAGAAGATGGAACAGGAATAGTTCACACCGCACCTGCCTTTGGTGAAGATGACTATAATCTTGGGCTTAAATATAATCTACCTGTAGTAAACCCTGTATCTGAAGATGGTAAATTTTTAGAAACTCCTTGGGAAGGCAGGTTTGTAATGGATGCTGACCTGGATATTATTATTTGGTTAGGTGGGGAAGGGAAAGTATATAAAAAGCAAAAAGTAGCTCATAATTATCCACACTGTTGGAGATGTAAGACACCACTTTTATATTATGCAAAACCTTCTTGGTATATAGAAATGACTAAATTAAAGGATCAACTAATAGAAAATAATAATGGTGTAAACTGGTATCCAGATTTTGTTGGAGAAAAGAGATTTGGAAATTGGTTAGAAAACTTAAATGATTGGGCAATTTCTAGAAGTAGATATTGGGGAACACCTTTCCCACTTTGGAGATGTGATGATTGCGGTCATATTCACAGTATTGGTTCAAGAAAAGAATTAGTAGAAAGAGCTATAGAAGACATAGATATGGATATAGAACTCCATAGACCCTATGTTGACAATGTACATTTAAAATGCGACAAATGTAGTGGGACTATGACTAGGGAAGAAGATGTTGTAGATGTTTGGTTTGATAGTGGAGCTATGCCTTTTGCACAGCATCATTATCCTTTTGAAAACAAGGAAAACTTTGATTCCTTATTCCCGGCAGACTTTATTTGTGAAGGTATAGACCAAACAAGAGGATGGTTTTATTCATTGCTAGCCATATCTACATTTGTAACTGGTAAATCGCCCTACAAAAACGTATTAGTAAATGACCTTGTATTAGACAAAGAAGGAAAGAAAATGTCTAAATCACTAGGCAATACAGTAGATCCATTTGGGCTATTTGACAAATACGGTGCAGATGTGCTTAGATGGTATATTGTATATGTATCACCGCCTTGGGTACCGACTAAATTTGACGAAAATGGACTTAGGGAAGTGGAAAGTAAATTCTTTAGAAGTATAAGAAACGTTTATAATTTCTTTTCACTGTATGCAAATACTGATGAAGTCGATCCTAAGGAGTTCAATATTCCTTATAATGAAAGACCGGACATAGATAGGTGGATACTTTCAAAATATAATAGTTTACTAAAAGATGTAAAAGAAAACATGGATATCTTTGAACTTACAAAGGTTGTAAGAGACATACAAGAATTTGTAATAGAAGATTTATCTAATTGGTATATAAGAAGAAATAGAAGAAGATTTTGGTCAACTGAACTAGATGATGACAAAAAGGCAGTATATAATACTACCTATGAAATACTAATAGGGCTTTGCAAAATAATAGCGCCATTTGTGCCCTTTATTTCCGAGGAAATATATCAAAATCTTACAGAAAGTGAATCTGTCCATCTGGAATATTATCCAGAAGCCGATTTAAGTCTGATAAGCAAAGAATTGGAAGAAAAGATGGACTTAGTAAGAGACTTAGTAGGCTTAGGCCGTGCATCTAGGGAATCTGCTAGATTAAAGGTTCGTCAACCTCTTAAAGAAGTGGTTATAGATGGCAAGTACCAAACTATGATTGAGGATTTAGTTCCATTAATAAAAGAAGAGTTAAATGTAAAAGATGTAGTTTTTGAAAATGATTTGTCTCAATTTATGAATTATTCTTTGAAACCAAATTTTAAAGTTGCAGGATCAATACTTGGAAAAAATGTGAAAGCATTTGGTAAAGTATTAAATGAACTAGACCCTAAAGAAACAGTAGAAAAATTAGAGTCAGGTGAAAAGCTTGTTTTAACTTTAAATGGTGAAGAGGTAGAAATAGAAAAAGATTACGTATTAGTGACTATATCATCAAAAGAAGGCTTTGACGTAATTATGGAAAACAACCTTTTTGTTATTCTAGACACAACCTTGACGCCCGAATTGATTAGTGAAGGATATGCAAGGGAATTCGTATCAAAGATACAGCAAATGAGAAAGAGTAATGAATATGAAGTTTTAGATAATATAAATATATTCTATGATGGTTCAGATGAAATTAAGGCAGCCATAGATGAGTATGAGGATTTTATAAAGTCAGAAACTTTAGCTATAGATATTAAAAACATTAAAGAAGAAGATTTAGAAAAACAAGATTTAAACGGTGAAATGACAGGTATAAGATTGGAAAGAGTATAATAAAATTGTATTAAACAAGGTAGATGGTGAAAGCTGTCTACCTTTTGGTATTATATTATAGATTTGAATTATAATGATATATGATATAATTATATTATCTACTTAGCTTTTAGATTATAGTTTAAATGAGATAATTATAAAAACCCCTTGAGGATTTAATAAAACATTTAGAGAGTGAAAAGTAATAATACGAGTGAGAAAGGACAAAACATGAAGAATAAATCTGTCAAAGGAATAGTAGGGATCACCTTAATATCTATTTTTATAATGTATATTGTAGACGGCATTATAAATCCTGGATATATTTATAAATCAATAATTAAAATAGGGATATTTTTGGTTTTGCCAATTTTATATACCTTATATGACAAAAATATAAAGTTAAAAGATAATTTCAAGATAAGATCTAAAAAAACTTTAATCCATGCAGCTATATTAGGTATTGCTATATATTTAGGGATACTTCTAGTTTACTTTGTTTTAAGAAACTTTATTAATTTAGACAAGATAATAGAAATACTAGATAAAAGTGCAGATGTAGATAAGGATAACTTTATATGGATTGCTATTTATATATCTTTTATTAATTCACTCTTAGAAGAATTTTTCTTCAGGGGCTTTATATTTTTAAATCTAAGAAAAGCAAGTGGAAGAAAGTCTGCCTATATAATTAGTGCATTTGCTTTTTCTATATACCATGTGGCGATTATGGGAAGTTGGTTTAATCCTATTATATTTATAGTGGCAATGATAGGATTGTTTATTGGGGGAATTATATTTAACTATTTAAATGAAAAAAGTGAAAACATATATAATTCTTGGATAGTGCATATGATGGCTAACTTTGCTATTAATACAGTAGGCCTTATAATGTATGGGATTATATAAAAAATATATTTATATATTTATCAAGACTAAAGCAACTACAATAAGTCCAATTGCAAATTTATTTTTCTTAGAGACTTTCTCTT
>CAZWTU010000123.1:0-4518 GCA_964637035.1 uncultured Tissierellaceae bacterium | reverse complement strand
ACATATGTAATACTAGGGAAGGTGATGTAATGAAATTAAAAGAATTTGATATATTATTAGATATAAAAAGGCATAAAAAGGTTGAAGAATTTGAAATAGTTCAAGGAGATTATGAAACTAATATTCTTAACATATCTTTAGTTGAAGATCTTAACGAATATGAATTATCAGGATTAGACATAGAAATAGCTTTTGCTAAATCCGATGGGACAACAGTATTACAGGACATAAATAATGGGATTGAATTGTTAGGCAATAAAATACGATGCACTTTAAAAACAAATACAATAGCAAGCCCTGGAAAGGTTTTAGCAGAGGCCAGAGTGTTAGAAGGGACAAAACTTTTAACATCTTCTAGATTTAGTTTTTTCGTAAGGAAAGCTATTGTAAATGATGAAACTATAGAAAGTACAAATGAGTTTCCAATCTTAAATAAAATGATAGAAGATGTAACTGGTTTATTAGATGAGATACAAAGTAAACCAGAAATACAAGGATATAGTGCTTATCAAGTATGGTTAAATCAAGGGAATGTAGGTACAGTAGATGATTACTTATCTAGTCTAATAGGACAAACAGGACCCCCTGGTATACAAGGAGAACCTGGACCTCAAGGTGAAAGAGGATTTACTGGATCTATAGATAATTTAGACAGTAATAATATAACGGAGGCTTTAGGATATACTCCTGCTGATAATAATTTAATTGGATTATTGGCAAGTTTGACCACTGAGCAGAAAGATAATTTAGTTGCTGCAATCAATGAAGTTAATACAAAATTAGGTTCGCATGAGGCAGAAAGTGCGTCGTTATTCACAACCAATGCAGATGCTAAAAACAGTATATATAGAGGTAAGTATTTAGGTAATACGGTAACAACCGAGCAATACCTAGCCATATCCAGTGGTACTTTCACGGACTTATATATAGGCGACTATTGGACTATAGGTGGATTAAATTGGAGAATCGCGGCATTTAATTATTATAGAAATACTGGAGATACATTGGTACCAGGAAATCATATTACAATCGTACCTGATACACAACTATATACTCATGTTATGAATGATACCAACATTACTACTGGTGGATATACTGGTAGCAAAATGTATACAGAAGGCTTAGAACAAGCTAAAACTACTATAAGAGGTATATTTGGCACACATTTAGTTAAACATAGGCAAATTCACTCAAATGCTGTAACAGATGGCAAAGCGTCTGGTTGGGCATGGGTTGATAGCGAAGTTGACCTTATGAGTGAAATCATGGTGTATGGTTCTGTGGTATGGGGAGAAAGCACGATAGGTGGTTCGGGCTATAATATTGGGGTAGGGAAAAGTCAATTACCCTTATTTAGGTTGAATCCAAGAATGATTAACACAAGACAGCATTATTGGTTAAGAGACGTAGTTTCCGCCGCGTATTTCGCTCTTGTCAGCAGCTATGGTCGTGCGTACACCAGCGGCGCTAGTGATGCTCTTGGAGTTCGCCCCGCTTTCTCCATATCCTAAATCGAACCCCCTTGTGGGGTGAGATTAAGATAATAAACTATATAAATTCAAGGAGGTTTTTATTTGTCGGTAATAGCAAGAAAAAGAAAAGAGTCTCAATTCGAGGTGATTAAACATTTTTATAGGCTTAGAAAAGATATGACTGATTTACTTCTAAGAGACTTCGGTTATAATTCTAAGAAATTTGAGAATAAAATGTGTAAAATATTCGGTGGAAAATCATTCGAAGAACTATCTGATAGTCAAAAGGAGCATTATCTAAAAACAGTTCATAGAAATACTGGGTTTGAAGAATGGTTTATTGGATACCAAAGGGATACTATTATGGATTGTATAAGAAATGCCACTGAATACATTTTTACCGCCAATAGTATATATCCATCCATACCAGAAGAGTTAGTGGAACGAAGGATATATCAAGATAAAGCTATCGGACAAATGTACAGAATGCTGCAAGAACTTCAGTATACTATAGAAATCCTACCTGTTAATATTGAGAAATATATTAAATTTACTGACGATATAAATAAAGAAATAGACCTCCTCAAAGGTTGGAGAAAATCTGACAACAAATTTAAGAAAAATTTTGCTAAAGAGGGTACTCTCTGATTCCGCCACGTATTTCGCTAATGTCAACAACAATGGTAATGCGAACAACAACAACGCTAGTAATGCTAATGGAGTTCGCCCCGATTTTGAGGCTGTGATTTAATAGGCATCTTTGCTGGTTCGCAGCCGAGAAAGGAGAGAGTATCCTTCTATGGATAACATAGTAAATGATAAACACGACACTATTACTTACGAGTACTATAGTTATCAGCGTGAGATATATGATATTGAACTTTTGTACGAGGCTTTTCAGAAAGCAAAGCAAGGTAGCGACTGGAAGCCTCAAGTACAAAAGTTTGAAATGAATTTGTTAACAGAATTATCAAAATTAAGTAACGACTTGAAAAATCGAACTTTTAAATTTTCACCACCAAATGAATTTATTTTAAACGAAAGAGGTAAAATTAGAGTTATTTCTGGCGACCATATTAGAGACAGGGTAGTTAAAAGAGCTTTATGTGATGAAATATTAATACCATCAATCAGAAAATATTTAATACATGACAATGGAGCTAGTTTGAAGGGTAAAGGAACTGGTTTTACAAGAAATAGGCTAGATAACCATCTTCATAAATTTTACATTAATACTGGAAGCAATGAAGGTGGGATTTTACTCGGAGATTGCACTAAGTATTTTGACAATATACAACATGGCTTGCTAATGAGTATGTTTAGAAAAATAATTTGTAATAGTACTGCCATTTGGTTATTAGAAGAGGTTTTGAAACAAGCACAGATAGATGTTTCGTATATGAGCAATTTAGAATACAATGATTGTTTAAACGTAGTATTTAATTCACTTGACTATGATACTGTAGATAAATCTTTATTGACAGGTGAAAAATATATGGCTAAACATATGAATATAGGCGACCAAGTAGCACAAGTCGCTGGCATATTCTATCCTCATAGGTTTGATAATTATATCAAAATCGTAAAAGGGATTAAATATTATGGAAGGTATATGGATGATTTTTACATTATTCATGAGGATATAGGTTTCTTAAAAGAACTGTCTGAGGAGCTAGAGTTGGTAGCTAGAGAAAATGGTATTTTTATTAATAAGAATAAAACCAAGGTTGTTAAATTATCTAGTTATTGGAGATTTTTAAAAGTCCAATATTCGTTAACTGATACTGGAAAAATAATAAAGAAAATCCATCCAAAAAGTGTAACTAGAATGAGGAGAAAATTAAAGAAATTAGTTAACATAATGGATAAGACCGAGTTTAGTAATTATTATAAATCTTGGATGACTAATTATTATAAAATTATGAGCAAAAGACAGAGAGAAAACATGGATAATTTATTTAATAAGTTAGAGGAGGAAAATTATGTATAGTGTAAAACTAGCAGATGGCGCAGAATTGAAGAACTTGAAACTAAATGGAAATAATTTTATTTCTGATACTATTATCGACGAATTTATATTTGAAAACAATTTAGACAAGGTATCTATAATAGACAATGAAGGGAATATTGAAGAATTAAATAATGCTAAAGTTATATTTGCTAAGGTATTAGAAAAGCAGTCATTTATATTGATTGAAAAAACTAAAGAAGAAGTAGAAAAAGAAACACTGTATCAATTATTAGCAGATTTAACAGAAACTGTATTATTGGGAGGTATGTAATATGACAGATGCAGAAATTAGGTTATATAGATTTTTAGTAAAAATGAAGAGAATTACAAAAGAGGAGTTTAAAAATATTACAGGGCTAGACTATGACTAAAATATATTCAGAGTTGACAGAAATCATAGAAAAACAGAATAAGTTAATAGTTGAATTGATTAACGAAAACTTAGAAAAAGAAAATATGATTAATGTTTTGATGAATGAATTTAACGACGTCTAAGGTTAATTATGCGTCATCTTTTATATTTAAAATGATATAAAACAGAAGTACAAAGTAGTTACCACGCATAAGATTAATTAAGTGCAACTAAATAGGATTAGGATTAACACCTAGAAGGGTGTATTTTTTATGCCCTTCTTAATAATTTTGGAGGTGGGTATATGAAATGGGATAAAGTAGTAGCAAGTTTTATAGCAACTTTTGGAACAGTAGCGACATATTTATGGGGTGGAGCAGATGAAATATTAATGTTATTAATCACCCTAATGGTATTGGATTATATCCTAGGTGTAATATGTGGATATAAGGAACAGGTACTGTCATCTGAAATAGGGTTTAAAGGACTTTTAAAGAAGGTTACTATACTTATTATAATAGCAGTAGGGGTAGTAGTTGATAATGCCACAGGAGGGCAAGGATTAGTTCGTAGTATGGTAATATTGTTTTATGCAGGACTTGAAGGAATCTCTATTATAGAAAATGCAGGGAGAATGGGAGTACCTATTCCAGAAAAATTAAAAGATGCATTAATTCAACTTA
>CAZWTU010000122.1:0-4595 GCA_964637035.1 uncultured Tissierellaceae bacterium | reverse complement strand
GTTATCAACTTTTGATATTGAAATCTTGACTGGCTTCTATCATTCAACGTATAAATTAACACCTAAAGATCCTTACAATTATTTATTATGGTTATTTCTAACTGATTTTGTCCAAAGGCTTTACATAGGTATATAGAAGTCTTAAGGGATTCTATATATTCTTCTTTATTTAATCTATATTCAGCAATTCCTTTTCCATAATATAGAAGACTTAAACCATTAAAATTTCTATTTTCTTGGCAGGATTTAATGCCCATATTATAAAAATCTAATGATTTTTGAAAGTCTTTATTTCGGGTATAAACACCCGCTAGATTGTGGCATAGTTTAGGGTATATTTCATCATCAATATCAGCTTCGTTTACACAAAATTCAATTATGTCTAGATATTTTTCTTTATTATCTAATCTATTTAATACAAAAGCTAAATTCATTAATATTCTTAACTCCATAGAAGAATATATAAATGAATCATAATTATCTAAACTAAAAGTAGTAGTTGTTATTTTAATAGCTTCTACTAATTTATCAAGGGCTGTATTATTATTATTATTATTATCTTTATATATAATGGCGGCCTCAGTAAATAGAGTTAATTGGCTAATAAGGTTATTATAATAAGGATTTTTTGTGGAAGATAACAAAATATTTAATGCTTCAAATTCGTTATGTAAAGTATCTTGCTCTCCATTATCAAATTTAATTTCTATTTTATTTTTAATTTCACAAAAAATTGAGTAATCATCTAATCTACATTCTATTAGCAAAGAAATTAAATCCTCTTTATAAATAGGGGATAATATTTCTAAGGTGTCTAGTTTTGGTAATACCTTGCCACCTTCAATTCTTCTAATAGTTGAATCTTCAATACCTGTTATTTTAGCTATCTCTTTTTGACTAAAATTTAAAGCCTTTCTAATATTTCGAATTTTATTTCCAAATGAATTAAGATTGTAGAACAAAGAAACACCTCCAAAAGCAGTAATTTCAATTAACTTATAAGATACAACCCTAAAACAGGCATCGATGCCTGTTGTAAAAGACTTCTGTGTTAGTTATTATATAGTTAATAATAAAAAATGTAAAGGGGATAAGAAAACATGAGAAAGAAAGTAACAGTAATAGTATTTTTATGTGCAATGGTTTCCGTTTTAATATTAAGTCATGGGCATCCTGCAAAGTATATGGCAGAAGATGATAAAGTAATTGAGTGGCAGAGTTATAGGTGGGAATGGATAATTTAAAGTAGGTATGTTAATAGAACTTACCTGATAGAAAATAATGATTTAATAAATATATACATATTATTTGTTATAATGGATCCTATAAATGATTACTATTCCAATTTAGAGAAACTAGACTATTATGACTTATGCTTGGCATTAGTAAGTGCAAGTAATTTTGAGTTCTTGGAGGAATACAAAGAAGATATTATCAATATATTATTTGACAATTTTAAAGCGTTAGAATATTACTTACTAAATGATATATATGGGGTAGGAGCATTTTGTCATTTAATCAATAGTGAAGATTTAAACAAGTTGCAATTTCAAAAGTTAGACAAGTTGAGATGTTGTATTAAAGAGAAGATTTTCAAAATGTTGCAGTCAGAAAGTAACGAAGAAGTTATAGCTATTTATAATTTATCAATTGCAAAGGATGTAATTATGACAAATTTACATGAGAAAGGTATTATAATTAGTTTTATCCTAAATAATCAGAATAATGATGGCTCATGGGGTGGTCCTAAAGCTTTTTTTTCTAGCTTTGCCTTAGATGTACTTTTATATTTCTCAAATACCAATGAAAATTTACAATTAAATAGCGAAAAGTTAAATAATAGCATTAAAAAAGGACTAGATTACATTATATATAGTGACGATTATATTGCATATTTAAATACGATAATTACTGTATCAGGGTTTTTAAATCAAATAATAAGGGGGGTAGATAACTAATGGATAAAGTTATAGAAGTTAAAGATATAATAAAACAGTATAGCACAATAAAAGTTAAAAAAAAGAGTCTATTATCTTCAAAAGAATTAACTAATGTTAATGCAATAAATAATATAAACTTTAATGTAAGAAAAGGTGAAAAAGTAGGATATGTAGGATTGAATGGAGCTGGAAAATCAACCACGATAAAAATGTTGACAGGATTAGTAGCGCCAACTTCAGGAAAATTGAATATTCTAGGATTTGAACCATTTGTAGAACGAAGAAAATATGTTCAACATATTGGAGTTGTGTTTGGACAGCGAAACCAATTGTTTTGGGATTTAAAAGTAAGGGATTCATTTGTTTTTAATAAAGATTTATATAGAATTAGTGAAAAACAATACCAAGAAACATTAACACTGTTTAACAAATTTTTAGATTTAGAGTCTTTGATGGATCGTCGAGTCTTAACATTATCTCTAGGCCAGAGGATGAGAGCTAATGTTGTTCTTTCACTTTTGCATTCTCCTGATATTTTATTTTTAGATGAACCGACAATAGGCGTAGATATTCTTGTAAAGGATGAAATAATAAATTTACTAAATGAAATTAATCAAAGAAAAGAGACTACAATTATGTTTACTTCTCATGATATGAAGGATATAGAACACATTTGTGATCGTATTATTGTATTAGAGAAAGGCAAAATACTTGAAGATTTATCTATTAGTGAATTTAATAAAAGATATGGTGGAACAAAAAGATTAAGCTTAAATTATTCTGAATCGACAAATAGCAACGATATATGCGGATTATTTGAAAATGAATTTAAAAGTAGGTTACTAAAATTTTCTGTTGATGAAAAAAAGAAGGAAGTTATTTTATCATTTAAAGATAGTTCTATAAGTTTAGTTAAAGTTCTAAAGGTATTTGAAGATATTGGTTTAGATCCATCTAATGCTACAATAAACAGTGATAACCTTGAGGATTCAATAAGAAATATTTATTCGATAAAAATGAATGATTTGTAGTTGGAGGTGAATTGTTAAAATGAGGCAGTATATAGCTGTCATTAAAGTTGCTTTTCAGAACAGTGCAGCATACAAGATAAAGTTGTTTTTTTATTCCTTAACAGGAATAATACAATTTATAATTTATCGTTCAATATGGGATTCCGTGTACTTAGATGTAAAAGATTATAATGGCTTTAGCCAAGAGAGCATACTAATCTACTTTGTTTTATCTTTTGTGATTCAAAGTTTATTGCCACGTTGGATTGCAATGGAAATAGGATGGGGTGTAAAAAAGGGAGATATTATTCATAATTTACTTAAGCCTATTAAATTTAAGCAATATTATTTCAATTATAGTTTTGGAGATGTAATTTTTACATTTATATTTATGGGTATTCCAATTATTATTCTTTCTATTTTTACTTCTTCTATGGTTGGATGTCAAGATTTGTTTGGATTTATATTTTCTGTAACGATGGCTTACATTATTGTTTTCCATATATTCTATATGATAGGTTTATTAAGTTTTTGGTTGACTAATATTTGGGGAATATTTATTACATTTGATTTTGTCTATTTGTTTTTTTCAGGAGCATATTTACCTTTGCAATTGATGCCAAAATGGTTGAAAATAATTTCAGAGATTTTACCATTTAAGTATATTATTGGTTTTCCAATATCAAGATGGTTAGATAGTTCGGTTGATATAATGGGATTTTCAATTCAGCTGATTTGGGTCATATTATTAACAATTGCTTCTAATCTTATATATAAAAAAGCAAAAAAAAAGGTTGAAATTTTTGGAGGCTAGAAATGTGAATAATATATATTTTAGAGTTTTTTTGGCTAAGTTAAAAATGATGTTAATCTATAAAAAAGATTTCTATACTGGGTTATTTTCTTCTGTATTAAAGGCTTTAGTAGGGATATTATTTATTGACTTTTTATTTTTAAACTTTGATAGTATAGGTGATATGAGTCCAGAATCTGTTAGATATTTATATTTTTCAGTAGGGTTTATACAGTCAATAAGTTCATTGTTATTTTTGGGGTTAGTAGACTTTTCTAACCTATATATTAAAGATGGTGGGCTTGACATTGTATTACTAAAGCCAGTAAGAAAAATACCATTCATTATTGCTTATGATATTAATATTAGAGAAGTTCCAAATACAGTTATACATTTATTTTTATTGTTTATATCTATAAAACAACTATCATTAGGCTTTGTTAACGGGTTATTACTTTGGATAGTGCCAATCTCTGGTGTGATAATTTTTTTATCTTTTTGTTTAATGATTAATTGTTTAAGTTTTAAATACAAAGAAACTTTAATGGCGGTTAAATTAGTTATCTCTTTGTCAGATATTAGTCGATATCCTTTAAAGATATATAGACCTATCATCAGAGTTATATTGACATTTGTTATACCTTTTGGATTGACAAATTATATCCCTTTGTCTACAATCAATAAACTTCCGCAAATGATTGGTATAGCTTTTTTTGTATCTATTCTTTTTTTAGGAGTGGGATATATTATGTTTGAAAAATCATTCCATCTATATCAGAGTACTGGTTCCTAAGCATGATAGAATATGTATATATGTAATGTGGCAGAAGTTTAGATTCAAAATGTTGAAAA
>CAZWTU010000121.1:0-4602 GCA_964637035.1 uncultured Tissierellaceae bacterium | reverse complement strand
ATAAGATTTGGAAAACTAGATTTCATAACTTTGAACAAAGAACAGATAAATATAGCGAAGAGGATTTAGAGGCTATTGTTAGGAGGAAAAGGCAGGAGTTTCTAGACAAGCATAAAAATAAGACTATAAAAAAGATGGAAACGATTTGACAAGGTTAAAAACAATAAAAGACATAAATAAGACTTAATATAAGTTATTTGTGATAAAATGAAGATAATGGTAATTTTATGTAACAAGAGCTACACTAAACAAATTGAACGAGCTATAATTAATATAAGGGGTGTTTATTATTATGGTGAAAAGATGGGTATGTGAAGTTCCAAGAGAGGATAATAGCCTTTGCTTTACTGTTTTAGATATAAGTGAACATAGAGAAATTACAGAAGAAGTAAAAAATCTTTTAGCGTCTAATTTAATATTATCTTTTAGAGACATTGAGCATTTGAAACGAAGATATAAAAATCAGCCAGAAGAAAAATTAAGGGAATATATTGAGGGTAAAATCTTTTCTAGTGAAAAAGATGGATTTAGTAGAGCTACAAGAATCGGTGATTGGGGGGAAGTTTTCTGTGGTCTAGTTTTAGATCAATTTAGGGGATATACCCTACCTATAAAAAAATTATGCTGGAAGATAAATAATGAAAAGTCTCTTTTTGGAACAGATGTATTTGCAGTAAAACAAGCTAAAAATGGAGATGTTAAAAGCTTAGTTTACTCGGAAAGCAAGGTAAGAACTACTTATTCAAAACATATTGGGAAAGAAGCTTATGAGAGTTTATACAAAGATAATGGAGACTCATTACCTGATATTATTGATTTTATATCAAGGGTTTGTTTTCATAAAGGTGATTATGAAATGGCTCATAAATTTGATGATGTGTTCTTAAATATTGAGAAATATGACAAGGAATTTCAAATATTTTTATTATTTGATAAGAATATTTGGAAAGATGAAATATTGGAGATATTAAACAAACTTCCTCCTGAATTAGAAAACTTATTTGTCACGGTGATTTTAATTGATGACTTAAGAGATCTTATAGATGAAACGTATAGATTAGCAATAGGGGTTGGAGAGGAATTAGTATATGGATAAAAAAGAATATATAGATAAGAAATTAAATCAGTTGGAATATAAAATAAATGAATACCTGCTAAATAATAGTATGAATCAAACTTTAGCAAAAAGAATGGGTGCAGACTTTAATAGTACATACAATGAAAAGTATTTATGGAACCAAGCCTTATTTTTAGTAACAAATGGGTGTAAGGTATTATTTAATAAATCTAAAAATAAGGTTGCACTAGAAGCAATCCATGTAGCAGCTCAGATTTATGAAAATTTATCTTATATTGCTGAAAAATTTGATAGAGAATACTGTTTAATGTTATCAAGCATTTGTTATGACTTAGCTGGCTACCAGGCAAATGCGATATGTTTAACGCAAGAAATATATCTTTTAGAAAGTAATATAAATTATAAAGTTTTGTATGAGAATAAGATTTTATTATTAGTACAATTATTCTTGCAAAAAAGAATACAATTATTATTATTGAAAAGTAACGAGTTCTTAGTTGAACTAAAAAATGAAAAAAAGGTTGATATAGATCATAAAGAAGGGATAAAAAGTTTCTTTATAGGAATGAAAAATATTTCATTATATGTGCTTCATGGTGAAACATTAGAAGTATTAGAGTTCTTGGAGTTTGGAGAATTCACCTTCCTAGAAGATGGTAATATATTTTTATCATTGATTTGTTTGTTGGTTAAAACTAGATACACCCTTATAAGCCATAGAAGTACATGGGGGAACCTGGAATCCAAAGGTAAGCTCCCCAATAACATATGGGAAAGATATCTGAGTTTATTATCAATGAATATGTATGATGGAACTAAAATTATATCGATTAATAAAAGAAAAGCTATTTTTGAATTTTGGAACTCACAATTGGAGGCAATAAATAAGGGAATCTTGGATTCGAATAATGGATATGTCGTGCAGATGCCTACAAGTGCAGGTAAGACCATGATAGCGGAGCTAACTATACTAGATACACTTATAAAATATCCTGATAGAAAGTGTATTTATATAGCACCATTCAGATCCTTATCTTATGAAATAGAAGAAAGTTTATCAAATAGTCTTGGGAAAATTGGGTACATCATAACAGATGCAAAGGGTAGTTTTGAAAAAGATGAATTTGATGACTATTATTTGAAAGAGGCAGATGTAATTATATCTACCCCTGAAAAATTAAATCTTTTAATGAGATTAAATTATGATTTTTTTGATAATGTTTCATTAATAGTTGTTGATGAAGGACATATATTGGGAAATGGAGATAAAAGATCATCAATAATTGAATTTTTATTATTAAGGCTGAAAAGAAAATTAAAAGGTGAAGCAAGATTTATCTTCTTATCAGCCGTGATGAATACTGAAAGTTCAGAACAAATATCAAATTGGTTATGTGATTCTGATGACCATGTAATTAAATCACCTTTGGATTATAAAAGTAAAGAATGGCAACCTACTAAAAGGATTATAGGGAAGTTCAAATGGAATAATATGAAGGGTACAATAACATTACCGGATATTGCAATAACTAATGAAAGAAGTGCATTTTTACCTAATATAGTTTCTATTAATAAATACACTGATTACACCCCTAAAACAAAAAAGAAGAAGACTGTATTTTTTCCTAGTATAAATAAAGGTAAGGTTACGAAATCTGATACAGCATCTATTTTAGCAGCTAAGTATATACATCAAGGACCAGTATTGATATATTGCTCTACAGTACCAAATCTAAATGGTGTTGCTAAATCAATACTAGAAATGTTAAGGCTAAAAGAGATAAATAGTGAAAATGATTGTCTAGATTATTTCATTTATAGAAATAATTTAGAAAGCATTGAAATAGTGCAAAAATGGATGGGTAACTGTCTTTTAAAAGAATGTTTAAGTAGGGGTATTGGCTTGCATTATGGAAACCTTGCAGAACCAATAAAAAAGGCTATAGAGAAAGATTTTAAAAATGGTAAGCTATCAGTTTTAATATCTACCAATACTTTGGGACAAGGAGTTAATCTACCAATAAAAACTATTATTTTTCATTCGCTGGTTATTAATTATAAAGAAGACATTTATATAAATAAAAGAGATTTCTGGAATATAATTGGACGAGCTGGCAGGGCTGGAAAGGAAACAGAGGGTAATATAATTTATATCTGTAATAGTGATTTTGATGAAAGACTTTATAAGTATTATGTAGATGAAAGAGATGTTGACCCAGTCAAAAGTGTTATATATTTATTATTAAAATTATTAATAGAGCAAAGACTTAGCAGGAATGAATTTAATGAGTACCTAAGATTATTTGCTGAACCAGAATTACTTACAATACTAGTAGAGGAAGGTTTAGAAGAGATTGATAATGAGGTTATTAAGGATATTTTAGGTGATAGCTTAGTGAAGGTACAGGCTAAAGATATGGATATTAGCATATTAGTCGAAGAATTAACTAATTTAGGAAATAAGTTCTATACAAAAGTAGAGAATAATGAAATGAGAAAGTCTTATTCAAAAACTGGATTTTCATTACTAAGCTGTGAAATACTTAATAGTTCCATACGGAAGATGATAGAAGATAATGAAAGTGACTATGATATTGACTTTGACGTCTTCTATAATAATATATTTGAGTGTTTCTCTAAAATTGAAGAAATGCAACCAGAAAAACGTCTATTAAAGAAACTAGAAATTTGGGATAATAGGGATTTTATTATGGATTTTGTTTCACTTTGGATTGAAGGAACCAAATTGAATGAACTGAAAATAATGTGGAGAAAATACTACAAGGATTTTGGGGATGAATCAATGGATATCTTTATTGAAGAATTGCTATATTATAAGATACCTTGGGGGCTTACAGCATATAATATTATTTTAGCATATAACTTGGAAGTAGAAATGCAGAAAATGATAGATGAAATTAAATATCTACCAGTATTTACGAAGCATGGATTAAATGACATAGTTGCTTGTTGGGCTAAGAGCCTAGGTGTTCCTACTAGAGAAAGTGCTATATTGCTTGCAAATCAATTTCATAAAATTAATGGTGAAAGAGAAATAGAATCATTTATAAAATGGTTTGCAAATTTATCATACTATGAACTAGAAAGCATTATTGGTAGGGACAGCTATTATGAATTAAATAATATTGCCAACCTGACACAAAAGATAAATAGTGAAAAGTTTTATAATAAATATGACTTGGCTAGTTATTGTTTTCATATAAAAGGAATTAATTTTGACAAGGTTAGAATTAGTACTGCAAACAAAGTAACTATTAATGACAATATTGAGCTTGTAAGGGATTATAATAACCCATACGATATATATGCAATAAAAATATATATTAATGACAAAGAGCTTGGATTTGTTCCTAGAAATATAGCCAAGATATTGGCTATAGAAATAGATATTAATAAAAATCAATATAGTGGTAGAGTTATAAATAAACAAATAATTGAAGATAGTTATGCAATAGAAGTACAAATTAGAAAAATATAGTATTTTTAATTATTCGTTTACAAAA
>CAZWTU010000120.1:0-4692 GCA_964637035.1 uncultured Tissierellaceae bacterium | reverse complement strand
CTTACTCAAGAAGATTTGGCAATTAAATCTGGATTAGATAGAACTACTATTAATAGATATG
This sequence comes from uncultured Tissierellaceae bacterium, assembly GCA_964637035.1. GTDB lineage: Bacteria > Bacillota > Clostridia > Tissierellales > Tissierellaceae > CAZMMV01. Next base: position 4,631 of record CAZWTU010000120.1, on the reverse strand, counting down.
AAAATGATTTAGTTAATTATTCTTTAAACACTATAAATATGATTTGTAAAACACTTAAAATAAAACCTTCCATTATATATGATGATTATTTAAAGTTTATTGCTAGTAATTATGGGGTTAAAATTAAATCCATTAGGAAAAATTTGAAATTAACTCAAAAGGATTTTGGCAATATTTTAGGAGTCCATAGGAAAACCATTGCAAGTTGGGAGCAAGAGATTGTATGCCCTACTAAGGAAAACTTTAAAAAGTTAATCTTTTAAATGGTTATTTCTAACTTCTAATGTTATAATGATTTTATGTCCTAGCGTGAATAATTACAAAGGAGAACGGTAGGATATGACAGACTTTCAGATTATAAACCTAATTTTAATGATCTTGATGTTCGCTATAACATATTCAGAACATATGAATAAAAACAAATAATTCTATGTATTAAATTATTACCCAATAACAAGAGTTTATACAATAAAACTATCTTGAGATATTAGACCAAATATGTCAGGATGACTATAAGCACGCTAGGGCATTATTTACCTCTTGATTTATGGGGGAATATTTAGTAATATATAAGTAGGTTTATAATCGAAACAATATCCATCTCCGATTAAAGAATAATTAATCTTTATCTAATATAAGCTGGTCACTTATATTAGACAACCTAAACTAAATTATGGGGAGGTCGGAAATGTAAGGACAGGTTTGTCCAATCGATTTAAGGAAAAGGCTCTGAATTTATCAGAGTCTTTTCCTTTGTATAATATTTTTCATTTAATATAATTACTCTTATTTTCCACTATGTATAATAGTTATTTGAATTTAATTCAAAAATACTCTTCTAATATATCCAAAATTCAAAAAAAGGCTATTTCTTCCTGGGAAAAAGAAGAAGTATTTCCAACAAGACATAATTATATGAAAATAATTCAAATTAGTCCATGCAATAACATTGATAATGAATTTTAGACCCCTTAAATCGCATTTTAAAGGGTCTCTTTTTCCTTATTAATCTTTAATAGATTTTCATAAATCATTTAGATAATTTTTTATAAATATCTTTATTTTTCTTTGTTAACTCCTTATATAATTCATTTCTTTCTTCTTTATTAATTGTTTTCAATGTCGGAATGGTAGTCCTAGTTTTTAACCTATTCAATCCATTTAATTCAATCATAGATATTATTATAATTTTATGTATAATGCTTAAAATATATTTCTTTTCATACTCATTTAGATTATTGTTAGAGTTCAAATAGTTTAATAGTTCTTTTGATATGTACAGTAGATCGTTTACCATTTTTGCACCCCTAATAAATAGTATTATATACCTATTCGACATAAGAATAGAACCTCCTTCTTTTTTGACAAATAAAAAAGCCCTGGGAAAACCAGGGCTAATTTTAATTATTCTATTCTCTTATTCAGTTTCATTTGTTCTAAGTTTAATTCTTTTACTGCTGCTTCAATCATAGCATTTAAATCTTCTTCTGTTATATCAAAACCTTTCCCATTAATATATTCCAAGACATAACCTTTTTTAGGGATTTTTAATAGTCCTGCATCATGCATTTGTTCCGCTGCAAAAACTGCAATTTTAACTAATTCAAATATATTCTCCCTTTGCTCCTTACTAGTTTTTTGCATAATAAAAGGAACTACCATATATGTAATAATAGCTCCTAATACAGGTATAAATATCTTTGTAATTATATCAAGATTCATTGTTTTCCTCCTTGGATTCTGCTATTTTAATTCTTGCTAGTTGCCATACTTCAACAGATAAAAAAGCTATAACTCCACCAACTAAAACAGTAGGTTCGCTTCCTACCTTTACAAATATAGCTAATATAGCAATTACAAATGTTACAAATCCTAGAAATAATCTATTTAATATCTTTTTGGAATAAGTACCACTTTCACTTTTAACATATTTGTTATTTTCGTTTTCTAACTTCTTTCTTTCCTCTAATAAATCTTCTAATTCTTCTATAGATAATTTATCCATTCCACCTACTCCTTCCATTCCTGACATCTACGTGAGTGAAGATATTATACCTACCTACCCCACCATTGCTAAACACTTTGTCAGCATAGGTATACACTTGACTAGGTTTCATTCTAGTAGCCCTTAAATCAGCAGCAGTACCTCTTAAATGTTGACTAGCACTTGCACCACCTACGTTTTTATTATGGACAGGACATCTATATCCACTATTGATAATAAGAGGTCCTGTTTTTGCCCTTAATTCTTCTAGTTTTAAAAGTAGATTAATATCTAGTTTCAATTTCTTACAATGTCTACATCTAAATTCATCTAATTTAAAATGTTTTACCTGGTCTAGTTTATCTAATAAATCAAATGTATTTTTACCTGCTATTCCATCTGCTCCTAAACTAAATATAGACTGCAGTTCCCTTACTGCCTTTTCAGTACCTGCTCCAAATATTCCATCGGGGTTTCCTGCATTGATTCCTAAGTTATTTAATTTAGATTGTAAGTCTTTAACTTGATTCCCTTTAGATCCTCTTCTTAAAAGAGTACTCACTTCTACCACTTCCTTATCAAATTCATAAAGTTTATTTTGTTCTATAATTTGAATAAGTTTTTTGGGATAATTAGGGTCGGTTGCATATCCGGCTTTATAAATTTCGTTACAGGCTTCTTTGTAGTCTTTAGATTCTACTACTTTTTTATATCTAGAACTTGATAATAGTTTAAATCTATCTTCTAAAGATTCCTCTATAGAATTATAATCTCTAAACTTAGCATCTACATATATTTTCTTTCCATTTACATATTCATGGGTTCTCACTACCTGGACTTTTCCTTTCCATCCTTGATGGGCCTTAATGCCAAATAGGTTGTTACCTATAGATGCTTTTCCCCAGCCTGTTTCCAAAATTGCCTGAGCTATAGTTAAGGAAGGTAATATTTTATATTTCTTATATCCAGATATAGCCCCAGGCTTTAATTTATTTATAAATTTACTTTTCACAATATCACCTTCCTAAGTTTTGAATATACCAAATAAAAAAGCCTACTAACGCTATTATTGTTGAAGTCATCATCCATTTTATTGTTGATACTAGACTTTTAATCTGTTCTATAAGATTTTTCATTTCAGTTTCTGTACTACTCCTAAATTGTTCAAGCTTATCAATTCTATCTCCATGATTATCCATTCTTTTTTCGTATCTTCCAAACTTTTCATCAATTTGTTTGTGTTTTTCTTTACATACATCCATGTAGCACCTCCAAATTTCAAATTTATAAAATGGCAATAAAAAAAGACTATTTCTAGTCTATCGCCCTTTTTGTAAGTCTTATCCTAATATCTCTATTTCTCTTAATGCGACTTCCATTTCAACCTCTAATCTTAAAGTTGTGAATGTACCATTGCTTAACTCCCACTCAACATCAGGTACTAAAATTTGTGAAGGATTTAACCTATCATCTTCATTTAAAATAGCTCTCTTACCCATAACTAAAGTTGAATAGTTTTTAACTAATCTCTTTTGTATAAATGTCATATTAATTCAGCCTCCAATAATATATTTAATATATTTAACTCTATCTCTGCAATCAGCAAATCTCTTTCTGAAGGTAAAAGGCTATCTAACATTTCTTGTTCTAATCTTTCTTGTTCTAATCTTTTTTCCTCGGCCAATTTTTCATCCTCTAATACTGTTACCTTCGTTACGTATGTCCCATCATGTTCAAATTCTACAAAAGGATAGTTTTCCATATATAATCTTTTTAATTGCTGCCCTCTTTCAGTCGTCTCATCTATAATATAGATATCCTTCTCCTGAGTCCAATTTATACTAGGAGAATTAGAATTAATTGTATAAGTTTTGTCCCCTCTGATTATCATTGTTATAAATCCCCCCTATATCTTATTTTTGCTCTCCTATAATTATCATGTGCAGTGTGGTTGATAATGCTGTCCCTGTTGCTTCATACACGACAGTGTCCCATTTACCATTTGAACCCTTTTCTAAAGATATTGTTGTTATTTTTGGTCCAACTACGTGTTTATGCCCCGTAACCTCAGCGTAATGTATGCTAGATGATAAAGGAGATAGGAACACTTGTCCTGAAACAAATCCACTACTTTCGACAGTCATTATTACTTGAGATATATCAATATCTGAAAACTCTAATCGTGTACCTTTATTAAGTATAAAGGTGTGAGTAGACTGAATCACTTTGATATTCTGACGTTGTTCCAGTACTTTTTGTATAGCTTCTTTAGTTCTTAAAGGCGTCATATACTTGGCATTACTACTTCCTGCTTCTGCATCTGCCTTTGTCGCTACTCCATAGTTTGATACTGAGTTCAATCCTACATCTGCTTTAGTTGTGCCATGAGGATTTGTTCCGGCAGGATGGGTATAATTATTAGCACCTGTAGCTATTCCTTTCAATTTATTCTTTTCTGCTGTTGTATAATCATTTGTACTTAACCCTTTTCCTGTTGCTTTATCCACCTTTTTAGCTAATTCTAGTTCTAATATCTCTGAATTTTCACTTACTAAAGGCAAATCTGCCACATCATGTCCTTCTAATATTGTGCAGCCTAATGCTGTTTTTCTCATATTACTTCACTCCTTCCAAATTCTTTTATTTC
>CAZWTU010000119.1:0-4730 GCA_964637035.1 uncultured Tissierellaceae bacterium | reverse complement strand
CTTCTCCCAAATCCAATTTCTTTTTTTAATATTCAATTATACTATGATTATAACCAGTTATTTCAAAATTATAACTAAATATTTGGATTTAGGAAAAGAAACTTATACTTTACCTATATATGGCTGTAAATTTTGTGGATATGAGGGGATGCTCCATAGACATGGATATTATTCCCGTAATGTTATTACTAAACACTATATTAGAAGAATTGACATCCTCAGGGTAAAATGCCCCTCATGTGGCAAAACCCATGCTGTTTTACCCAGCTTTCTTATTCCATATTATCAATACTCCCTTGAATTTATATTTGAATGCTTATACATGTCATATGTTATTTTGAATTATTATCTTAAAGGTCTTACAAAGGACGAGACCAAGGAGTATGTTAAGTCGAGACTAAAGTCTTATGGATGCCATGAGCCAATATTTACAGATAGTGCTTATGAACTTTTATATTCTAGCACTAATGGCTCCATTAGGACATTAAATTCTTTGGTTAGATTATGTTTAATCTTAGGTGCCAATGAAAAACTTAAATCCATTGATAATGAGATTGTTTTTTCATCTCTTAATGAATTGAACATCGTGGCATATCTGAAGGTATTAGAATATCTCTAGTTATTGAATCTCCACTAATAGATTCACCATATCTTCTAAGCATTCTCTTCTGATAATCTGATAGATAATCATCTTTTAGTTCCAAATGAAGACGCACAGGAGTGATTTCATTTTTTACTTAACTTAAAATTATCATCTTTATTTAATCTCTTTTATGTCTAGATATTAGCCTGTAAAATATTAGAACGGACTAAATGGATTAGGTGAGCTCGGGTCATTATAGGTTTCACAATCTTCTAACCAAGTATCCATATTTTCTTTTATAGTTTCTGTCAACTCCCAGTAGTCTGTTTTGTTGATATGGCCTCGTTCAAGCATGCTTTTATAAAATTTTTTAATACTTGCTGCATTGCTTTTGATTGTACTCGGAGTAGACCACATGCACTTACGAATAAAGAAATATCCAAGAAAATCATCTATATAAAAAGAACTTGTACCATTTACCATCTCTAATGCTTCTTCTCTCAAAAGAAATGTATTTATATAAAAGTAAACATTACGTAAATGTCTATTTATGGTGTTTTCTTTTAACCCTACTCTTAAAAGGTCCTTCTCTAACTCCTCTAAATAAATTTTATTTCTTATTCGAATTTCATTGCATTTTTGTTCATAGTCACTGTAACTAAATTCGTATTCTTCGTAACTCATGTTATTTCATCTCCATTTCCAATTTATTTATATACTCTGTATCTATCCTATAGCCTATAAGCTCCAATTCCCTAGCTGCACATAACTTATCAACACCAAAATGCTTACTATATCCTTTTACAATATTTTTCCCCTCATATTTTGCTATCCAGTGTTTCGCTGCCGAAAGCCGCGATACTCTATTTAGTCTTTTGTACCTCGGTGTATTTGATGTTTTCTTATTCTTCATAATCAATATTATTCCTTTCGCACCACTCAATCGCTATTGTCTTCATAGCTTCATTCAGAAATTCATACCAACTATTCTCTATATTGTACCTTTCAATGTTTTCTTTAAATCTTCTAAATGCTCCTCTTCCTTTTATTGAATCATACATTATGTCGCTTATTCTATTATTTATAATCGACAGGCAAAATTCTTCCATTATAGTATATTCATGAATTTCAAATTTTGAAGGTAATGGAGTATATTTATCTCCATATAATACCTCTTCTGCAACTTTTACAGCTTCTTGTAACCACTCAGGCAATTCTTTTGTAGGGACTTCATTTTCTGCCATCCTAATTTCTTCTTCCATAACAGATATTATTTGTCTACTTTCTTTATCATAAAAACTACTCATTTCATCTGATTGGGTTTCCATTTCTTCTACTATTAAACCTAACTTTATCTTACTAGCCATAATATGGACCTCCTTCCATATAAGATCACTTTGATAGGCCAGTATTAATTTATTTCGACAAATATGCGATTCACTATCCAATGTTCAAGTTAATGCATTCTAATTTACTCATTGAATGATTCAAATTCTGCCTTAAATGCCCTTTTCCTGCTATGTATTTTTTTATAACGCTCTATCGTAACTGCTCTTCCGCTTGTCATTCCATTTGATTCTAATGTTTCTCCTAAAGTAGCAATAAGTATTGCAGCCTTATAATAGCTCTTCCTATAGCCACCACCAACAACTGCTTCTGCTCTTTTTTCCACTTCTTGCTTTAGCCACTCGATATACTCTTCTCGTCGTTCTTCAGCTAAAACTTGTTTTTCTTTCCAATTTAAAAACTTATTTGAAAAACTTTCTATATCTTCCACAAATCCTACTCTATATATTATTGAGTTTATAAGTCGCTCTCCGGCTTTAGTAGTTTTCTTATCTTTGTTTAACAGCAAAATGAAAAGTGGTACACCAATTCCTTTAAACTCACTAGACCATCCTAATGTAGATTTATCATTTATACACTTATCATAAATATATTCAAATTCTCCATTAAAAAACCTAATAACATCTTTAAGATCCTTTGAAAGATTATTCTCCCTCATCTGTTTATTATAATAATCAAATTTTGACATAGAACTTTCTGACACTGGTAGGGTTTCAGCATGTTTTGTAGCTTTTTCTATTATATTTTCATAATAAGGCAATCCAAATAATCGCAAATAATTATTTAATGTTGAATAGGAATAAAATGCAACTTTATAGCATTCCTCAACTATATCTTGATGCTTTAACTGTGCAGCAGTCTTTGAAGTTATTTCTGCAATCTCCCCTCGAATAATTAGGTTCTCGGGTATCAGACTAATAGCTTCTAGTCCAAGCTTTTCGCACTCTAAATCTTTATTTTCATTAAGTAAATGCTCACAAGCGTATTTGTACAAAACTGGATGTCTAGAAAACTGGACTCTTGCTACTTCACATAAGCGACTAATACCACCTTGATATAAACATGCCTCTAACAGTAATTCCCCTGGTCTATCCCCATCTTTATCCTTAAGTAAATAAATCCATTCTTCCATAAAAGAGTCTATACCTAAAAGCTCTTCAGCCCCCATAATGAATATTTCTTCTATTTTTATATGCTCACTTATGTTCCATGTAAGATAATTATATAAATCCTCTGCTCTTTCTCTTCCAGTTTCTGTCTGAAATATTAGATACATGACATTTAGGATAATTCGTTTAATATCTATACTTAGTATCTCATTATCAATAACCTCTTCTATTCCCATTTCACTCCACTCTTCTGCATCTATATCTAATGCAGAGAAAGACAAGCTTAAAAGAAGATCATACAAGACTGAGGCTTCCATGTATTCTTTTTGAAATAGTAAGTTTTCAGCCACTTGAAATGAGCTAGAAAGCTTGTTTTCTATTTCAAATGGGTCATAATACTCGTAAACAAAATCATTATCCCAATAATTTTGCCCATACTCTTCATAACCACTGCACTCAAAATAAATTTCTGCATCTTCTACTTTTTTGCACCATTCTTCTAGTTCGTCCTTATTATAAGTGGCCGGTCTATATTCTTTTTCCCCGTCTAGGGAATTTAGAAGCTTAACCCTATCATGTTCACTTGCAGTCCGTGCTATATTGTATATCCATTTAGTTTTTTCTTTTTCAGACATAGTAGCTAATTTTTCATTAACTGATTTGATAAATTCATTATAGTTCATTGACCTATTCACCTCTTCTTTTAGAATCAAAAATACTTTTATACTAATAATTGTAATTTAAAAGAGCATAAAATCTATATATGTGATTTAAATATTAATTTGAAAAATATCTGAAAAATATCTTCTTCTGTAATAACCTTAGCCTTCTTCACTTTAAATCCAATAGCAATAACCACCTTTAGATTATAGTGCTTTGCTTTATGATTAACTTCCTCGTTCCTAGTTTTGACTATCCGGTAATTTCAGATTATTGCATCTCCCAAATCTAGCATCGTTCTTGCCATTATTCCATTTTTGTCCCGCTATCATCATCTTGTTAGATATTAGGTAGTCAAATGTGCAATAATCTAAAAAAGTCCTTTTGTGATTCTGATTCTCTCTCAGCTATAAAGTAAGTGAACAGTTTATCATCTTCATGTGCTTTTCAAGGAGTGAAATATAATCTACCCTTAAGATTGGTGGAATTAATGCTGGCAAGTATCCATCCTGTATTAGTGCTGTATTCATTAATAATCCTTTGATATAACTCTAGTTTTTCAAGATGACTCATAGGTTCACTCCTTTCAATATTTACGGAAATTTACGGAAGTTTTTACAAATATAATACTCATAATCATTGTACCATACAGACTTTATCTAATAAACCTATATTTACTATTTTACATATCCCTAGAATATTCAATTTTGCCAGAGCATAGACACCCCATATTTTTAATGGACATGTTCCCATGAAGATTAAAGCATTGAATGTCATCTGTACATTCAATGCTTTAAAATCGGCTAAGCCCTTGTTATTACTTAGTTCTGTCGTTTTTCTAACTTCACGACTGCTTCAACGTGGCTTGAGAGGTCAATAATGATGTCGTAAGTAGATTTCATCCCCTTGGCGAATAAATTCCTTGAATAACTTCAGAATACATTTATAAATTTAAAATTGGAATTTAATAATATCTTATAACCTCCAATTTGTTGAAATTACAGGATATTATTTTATTACTTATTTCTTTA
>CAZWTU010000118.1:0-4781 GCA_964637035.1 uncultured Tissierellaceae bacterium | reverse complement strand
ACAGGAATAAAAGTAGTAGACCTTATAGCCCCTTATTCAAGAGGTGGTAAGGTAGGACTATTTGGTGGTGCTGGTGTAGGTAAAACAGTACTAATACAGGAGTTAATAAATAATATAGCAACGGAACATGGAGGGCTTTCAGTTTTCGCCGGTGTAGGAGAGAGAACTAGGGAAGGTAATGACCTTTACTATGAAATGATTGAATCAGGAGTAATTGATAAAACTGCCCTAGTGTTTGGTCAAATGAATGAACCTCCAGGAGCCAGAATGAGAGTAGGATTAACAGGACTTACCATGGCAGAATATTTTAGGGATGAAGAAGGCCAAGACGTCCTTCTATTTATTGATAATATATTTAGATTTACTCAAGCAGGGTCAGAAGTATCTGCTTTACTTGGAAGAATGCCTTCAGCTGTAGGCTATCAACCTACCCTGGCTACGGAAATGGGTGTCTTGCAAGAGAGAATCACTTCAACAAGGAAAGGGTCAATTACTTCAGTCCAAGCGGTCTATGTGCCTGCTGATGACTTGACAGACCCGGCGCCTGCTACAACCTTCGCTCACTTAGATGCTACAACTGTGCTTAATCGTGCAATATCTGAAAAAGGAATTTACCCTGCTGTGGATCCCTTGGATTCAAACTCAAGAATATTGGATCCAGAAATAGTAGGTAAGGAACATTATGAAGTTGCTAGACAAGTTCAAGAAGCACTTCAAAAATATAAAGACCTTCAGGATATAATAGCTATACTTGGTATGGATGAACTATCTGATGAAGATAAACTGATTGTTGCCCGTGCTAGGAAAATTGAAAGATTTCTTTCTCAGCCATTTACTGTAGCGGAGCAGTTTACAGGTATGCCAGGATCATATGTGCCAATCAAAGAAACCATAAGGGGTTTCAAAGAAATACTGGAAGGCAAGCATGATGACTTACCTGAATCTGCATTCTTAATGGTAGGAACTATTGATGAGGCAGTAGAAAAAGCTAAGAAAATGGAGGGTTAAAGATGTTTCATTTACGGATAGTAACCCCCGAGAGACTATTCTTTTCGGAAGATGTTGAAATGGTAATAGTTAGAGGTATAGAAGGAGATTTAGCTGTTCTAAAAGGGAGGGCTCCTATTACTACACCCCTTAGAATTTGTAAAATAAGGATATTCCAAAATAAGGTGGAAAGAGTTGCCGCTGTAGTAGATGGATATATTTCAGTTATAGATGATCAAACTACTATAGTAACTGAATCGGCAGAATGGCCAGATGAAATTGATGTAGAAAGAGCCGAGGAGGCTAAAAAAAGAGCCCAAGAAAGATTAGATGGGAAAAAAGAAAATATTGACGTAGATAGGGCAGAACTAGCTCTTAAGCGTGCTATAAATAGATTAAACATATCAAAATAAAAAGAAATATTTAATATTTAAAATTTGATAAAAAAATAGGTATAAAAAGTACTCACTCTTGGTAATACTTTAATTACAAGGGAAGGGTACTTTTTATTTTTAATGTTTTGTCCCCCTTTACATTATTTAAAAAGTCCCTTTCCTTTGATTTTAAAGGAGGGGTATCGATGAAAAAAATTATTTTATTAGGAATTATAATATCATTATTAGTACCAATTACTAGCAGTACAGGGGCTAAATACACTGAGGAAGATTTGTTGATGGGTATATTAGACGGATTAGGTGGAGAATTTTTAGAAGGGGATATCAATGTTGGTGGAACTATATTAGATGAATTTATTAATGATCAGGATCTTGAAATTATTTGTGAAAAAGCAAAAATCCACATGGGAATACTTGGAGATCAGGTAGATTTAAACAGGGATATCACTGAGGAAAAGGGGAAATATTATACTAAAGAGTCTATAAGTGAAGATGGTTTTAATCAATTAGCCATTTATGGATTTGATAAGCATAAAAATCCAATTACCATTATAGTTACTTCTTATTTTGATTTTGAAGATAAGAAGGGTCAAACAAGTATTTATATTAATTTGATAAAAGTAGAGAAATTTTCGAGTATTAATGATATAATAAAAGACGTGAGCCATATATACAGTGAATATGGCAAAACAATTGAAAATACTGTTTGTGTCATGGGTACTGCTAGTGGAAAGTTAAAGGAAAACTTATTGAACAAAAAAATAAATGGAGTTTTAAAGAAATATAATGGAAATGTAGTAGAAAAATATATTGATGAAACTATACACAGCTATACAATATACACTCCATTAATTAAAAGAGAATTATTTTCCGGCAAAAAAAGGGTTAACTTAAATCTAGCAATAAGGTATAATGAATATGAAGATAAAACGTATTTTTGGATAGGTACGCCTATTATTACCACTGGTTACTAGATTAGGAGGAGATTTTTTGGAGAAAATAATGGTGAAAAAGAGCCCACCGTTAAAAGGAAGAGTGAGAATATCAGGAGCGAAGAATTCTGCCCTTCCCATATTGGCAGCATCTTTGCTTGGAACTGAAGATATTATATTGGAGGATGTTCCAAATCTTAAGGATGTAGAAATAATGTGTCAAGTTCTGAGTTCCTTAGGAGCCCAGGTTGAAAAGCTAGATAAAGGAACTATAAAAATAAATTCTGCAAATATAAATAATTGTGAAACAAAATATGAACTTATGAGTAAAATGAGAGCATCATTTTTAGTTATGGGACCACTACTTACTAGGATGGGTAAAACTAAAACTTCATTACCGGGAGGTTGTGCCATAGGCACTAGACCTATCGATTTACATTTGAAAGGATTTAGGGCATTAGGAGCAATTATAGATTCGGATCATGGAAATATAGGTGCATATGCTGAAAAATTAGTAGGGGATAAAATATACTTAGACTTCCCTTCTGTAGGTGCTACGGAAAATATAATGATGGCTGCAGTCCTAGCAGAAGGTGAGACAATAATTGATAATGCTGCCATGGAACCTGAAATAGTAGATTTAGCAAGTTTTTTAAATAAGCTAGGGGCAAATATTAAGGGGGCAGGAACTTCAACTATTAGGATAAAAGGTGTTGAAAAGCTTGGAGGCGGTATGCATTCTATTATTCCAGATAGGATAGAAGCCGGTACATTTATGGTTGCAGCTGCTATAACTGGTGGAGATATTATTGTTGAAAATGTAATTACATCACATATTAAACCTGTTATTGCAAAACTTAAAGAAGCAGGATGTGAGGTAATAGAAAACATAGATAATGTAAGGGTTATAGCTGAAGGGAAAGACTTAAAGGCTATTGATATAAAAACTTTACCTTATCCAGGATTTCCTACAGATATGCAGGCTCAATTTATGGCTCTTATGAGTGTTTTAAAAGGTACAAATGTTGCCATAGAAACTGTTTTTGAAAACAGATTTATGCATGTAGATGAACTTAAAAGAATGGGTGCCCATATAAAAATAGACGGAAGATCTGCGATTATTGAAGGTGTAGATAGTCTAACATCAGCTCCAGTAAAAGCATCAGATCTTAGGGCAGGTGCAGCATTAGTTTTAGCTGGACTTGTATCTGAAGGAACGACAGAAATTGGAAATATTTATCATATTGATAGGGGCTATGAAGATATAGAAGAAAAATTTACAAATTTAGGTGCAATTATATATAGGGAATAAAAATAAACAAAAAAATAGAATAAAAACAAACAATAAAAAATGCCGGAAGGCATTTTTTAAATTGAACTAATTGAATTTTCTTAATTCCACTCCTGTATAATAATGTTTCAATATTTCTTCAAAATTACTTCCTTCTTTTGCCATTCCATTGGCACCCCATTGACTCATACCTACCCCATGGCCATATCCTGAAGTTTCAATTTCAATAATATTTAGACCCTTATCTAAATATATGGTAAAATTCGTTGAATTTAACTCAAATAAATCTCTTAAATCTCTGCCATCTATTACATGTTGGTCTATGGCTATTTTTTTAACCCTGCCTGTTGTTGTTTTATTAATCAGCTTTATCTTTTCATGAATATTATCTTTGTTCAAATTTACATCTTGATATTTGTTTTTAATTTTTTTTGTAAATTCGTCCACAGTCATGGTTATCTTGTTACTGTATTTAGGTGCATCTGATTCATAGGGACTTGCTACTGATTTTAAATATGGAACTTCAACTGATGCATAAACATCCTTTACATCTTCTGTTCTTCCCCCTGATGTAGAATGATATAAAGGCTCTATTATTTCTCCACCATAAAAGATACCTAAATCTTTAGTTTCTTCAACAGCCCTTATAATTTTTGGCCAGAAATCTTCTATCCAATCTTTTCCATGGATTTGCTCTAATTGGGAAAAAGGTAAATGGGCTTGGCAATGTACACTATTACATATTGGAGCTAATTTGTGGTCAGGATGGCCATCTTTATATTTTATTGTTCGGCTTATTGCATAGGTTCTAGCAGCTATTGCCTGAGCCTTTAGTGCTTCAATATGAAATGCTGCTGGCATCTCTGCTGCTACTACACCCTTTACATACTCGTCTATATCTAATTCTAATACTTGGCCAGTATTATTATTATACATATTGATTTTAGAAATAGATAAACTGCTTTTAATTATTTCTACCGATGGCTTTTCTTCTATTTCTTTATTATTAATTTTTTTATTTGAATACTCTATATCTTCTTTTTCAGCTCTAGATTCCTTTGGCACAAAATTAAAAGTCTTAACAATAACTGTTGGCAGCAATATGGTTATTATCAAGACAACGGAAATATAGATCAAAATTTTTCTCATCCCATTCCCCTCTTTACCTTTAGTATA
>CAZWTU010000117.1:0-4994 GCA_964637035.1 uncultured Tissierellaceae bacterium | reverse complement strand
TCATCAATAAACAAACCAAAAACCTCTGCGCTTTCTCCAACTTTTTTAACAAAAATTCTTGCATGAATCACTTCGTTTTCTTTAAAAACAAAAATTCGAAATCTTTCTATTTCTTTTTCTAGGTTTCTGCTATTATAATACATTTCTAAAGGAATTGCATATTTGTCATGGAATCTTTCATATTCTTTAAAGTTATCTTTAGTAATCTTTTCTACCAAATCATGTTTAGTATTTATATGTGATTGCAAATTATATAATCTGGTATCTATTAAAGAGTAGGTACATCTAAAATTTCTTTTCTGGAAATATTGGTTAGCATTAGTATTTTGATTCCCATTAGTTGCATGTTTATCTACTGTAACCTAGTAATTATACTGGTGCTCACCAACTGTGATTTTTCCTGCTAGTTTCTCATTTATGGATGGCTTTCTTATTTCAATTAAATTTAGGACATTATACCCTCTTTTAGATAAAAAAGATATTATCTTATGATTATTAGGATGGACCCAATTATAGACTTGGTCTTCTCCAAGTTCCTTTGCTAACTCCTCTGCTTTACCATATAGCTCTGATGCTACACCTTTTCTCCTATGCTCAGATAATACATATAAAGACTCCGCCCACACCACATCATCCTCAGTTCTACAAACTAAATATCCCATTAAATTTTTATTTTTATCTTCTGCAACAAATATTGCATATTCTTTATCCATATACTCTCTAAATTCCATCCTGCTTTCTTCAATATTAATATCTGATTCAACATCTTTAAGACCTCTTAATTCCACCCTGAATTTAGCAATTAATACTGATATCTGATTTTCATCTGCGGAATCTGCTAACCTTTTAATCATACTCCACCTCCTTAAATTTGTTCGTTATCTCTTCATTAATTACAAATTTCACTTTATTTCATTATATATTATACCAATAAGTAATTCATCACATTTCTTCAATTAATTAACAAATAATAGAGGATGGTAAGCATTAGCTCTCCATCCCCTAACAAATATTTTCATATTATTTACTTAACTCTCTTAATAACCCTAATTTCAACATCTTGTCTCTCTACATTCTTATCAACTTCTTTTATCTTTTCTTCAAGAATTTCTAACTTTTCATAAGTAAGTTTATATCCATCATATAATGCTTTATGGTTTTGATCCATTTTATCTTTAATTACAACTAGTTTTTGTTCTACTTTGGATAAATCCTCTTTAGTTGCCATATCTGATTTCATATCTCTTAATTCTCTATCCATATTGTCTATTCTATTAGTTAAGTCAGAATACATTGTCTCTAACAAGTTAAATATCTTTTCGTCCATATATTTATTCCTCCGTTCCTTGTAATCTTACCTATTATTATAACATTAAGTTGATATCAATAGAACCAATTTAAAATTATTATTTATAGTTTTATTTCTGCTTAATAATATCCTTTTGCCAAATAGTATCCCCGGGGGTCTAAATATGTTTCCACATACTAACTTAAACCAACAAAAACACACCTACATATTTACTTGAAGTGCCTTCAATCTAGCTATTTCAACCTATTCCTTCTCTATCAACGCTATACACTCCACATGCCTTGAGGTGACAATAAGGATGTCGTAGGTATACAGTAACCCCTTGGCGGCAGGTGACTTTCTTGAAGTTTATACCTTGATTTCAAGTTTTATTAACTTTATTTTGTTCACCTCAAATATGAGGAAAATTGTAAACAATAAAACCATCAACAGTTTTTTCCATTGATGGCTTTATTAATTACAATTTATATTATTCTTTTAAACTTTTTCTATATCTACTGCTTTCTATTTTATTATATCATCATTTCCAACATAGCTAGATACATCGACAAAAGAACTAGTCTATTGATTTTCCATTTTCTTGCCAATCGTCTGGAAATCCTATATGTTTAAGCGAAATATCTTTTTAATATTCCTCTATTAGTGCTTTTAATACAGACAAAATTTCGAATTCCATTTCTTATTTCAGTCTACAAAAACTTTCGGTTCAATAATTGAGAAAATAATTTTCTATCAGCCACATAATCATAATCTTTTGGCATCTTGGACATTGCTGGAAATGACTAAAAATACATTCTCGAATAATGGGCACAGCGATTTCTCAGATCCGTAAGGCAGCGTAGTCAGCTTTCTAATTGCATTGAACTTGTACTATATGTACTATATAAACTAACCGCTATTGCTTGGAATAGCGACAAATTCTTAGACAAACTTATTCCGGACAAATATTATTCTCCTATCCAACCACGGCCAGTAATTAGCCACAGAAACATTACATTGAAATGCCTTATATACTCGAACATACTCCATTTTCTGTAGTTATCCATTAGCTTAATCCTATATTTTATACAAGGGTGTTCAAGAATCATATAGTAGCTTATATACAATCTATCATACCATTTCTGTTTTGGATAGTTTTCCATATCAGATGATATTTCTCTTAATGCATCTGCCATATATTCTGGTTTAACATCGGGTAAATCACATGCTTTTCTATCACAATAAATTTCATCAATTTGTAACCAGAACCGTCTTGAATCGAAGGAAAAATAAATCACCATGTACAGAAAAGATACCAGACTTATTAATGCAGAAGTAAGCATTAATAAAGTTCCCAGTATGTTACTAGTGTAAAGTTCTAAAGTATAGGCGATATACATTGAAACAACTGGTATAAAAAAAATTACTGTACCTCCTAAAGTCCTTCTCAACTTGTCCATATTAGTATTATTTTTCCGCATTATGTGTACCAGTTCATGCCCTAGCACAGCAGATAACTTTTCCCATGACATCTTCATACAAGGATCATGAATCCAAATTATATGCTTTGTGTCTTTTGGATCAATATATGTCGATGCATAGCCATTATCATTTTTTTCATAAATACATGTCACATTATTGAATCCTAATTTAGTTAAGTACTCGTCTATTTTTGAAATTGAGTTTGTATTTCTATCAATATTCGTCTTATCTTTTGAAATAACTTCCCTTGAAAAGTTTTCCAAATAATACTTTACGGTATCCTTCTCCTTAAGTCGCGGAATTATTATTAGATTAAATGAAAGGTAAGTAAATTTATATCCAACGCCAAGATTCACAATGAGTATAAAAACTATACCAAATGGAAAGTGTAAAAAACCCGAAAATAATTTAGCAACAATATATGGATATAGTATTAATAAAGCTAGTGAATTAAGCAGTGCTAAAATATAAAAACTAAGATAATTTTTATTTTTTTCGTTTATGCTTTCTTTTATTAAAGATATTAATTTCGCGAATGTGATTGAAGCAAAAACTAAGAAAGAAAGTGAAGCAATTATACTTTTTATTAGCAAAAAAATCCCTCCATAAATTTAGCAGTAATTGGGACCTATCTATAAGAATGGAGTTGCTTAGTTTTAGATTGCGTAGCCACTAGTTCCATATATATCCCCTTATTAGCGCAAGTATTTTTTATATAGATTACTTTGTGGTATTATGTCTAAAATGTTTTTGACCTTATTTTCAAAATTAGAATCAATTGTTGTGTAAGCCACAAAATCTACCATCTTTTCTTTGTTTTTCAATATTAATTATATTTCTATTTCATCAAAATCATATGGTTCGATATATTCATAATATTCCTCTGATTCATCCATCCCAAATGGGGCTTCAGCATCTATATCTATATTTACTATTTCTATAGACATATCTTCTAAATTCAATGTATATAAATCCTCCCTGTAATAACCTGGTTCTATATCAATAAAAACTTTAATTATTACTGTAGCTACTACACGGCTATTATCAGACCAATCATCTCCTCCGAATCGAACAGTACTCTCAGTATCATATTCTACATTGAGTTGGATATCTGCTTCAACTTTATCATTTATACTGTAATCAAAGTCGACAATTTCTATATCTAAACATGGATCTGGCAATGAATAATCAACATCACATTGTTGTGTTATAGCCTCCCACGTTCTTTCTGCCAAAAAATCATACTGTTCATTAATTAAATAATTTCCAACAGTATCTATTACTTCAATGCTATTCTTCTTTACATAAATAATTAATTCCTTGATATCTTCGTTAATGAAGCTCTTAGAATACTCTATAAAGTTTTTCAAATCACTTATGTATAATGCGTTATATCCACAAACTTCTTGAACTTCATTCTTTAATATAGGATGTATATTTACCCCGTCAGTGTCAAACCAATTACTGCCTTTCTTTTTATCTTCAGTTATAAAAAGAGTTTGTGGTGACTTTGTTTTTAATATATTTCTTAATATTTCTTTCCAGATAATAAAATCACCAAAAGAGTTTTCAGTTTTTCTTTCGTCACCACATGCAGGTGGGATATTATCTTTCCGCCTTTCAACCCCTTCTACCATTATAGAATTCAACTCTTCTTCCGAAAATTGTTCTAATGAGTTTAACATAATCATAGAATAGAAGCTTTTTACAGTGCCTGAATCCATAAATTCGTCATATTCAGTTATTAAATTTGAGCATTCTTCCGATACTAAATAAGTTATAATCTTATCAATGCTCAATTTTTGTATGTTTTTTAACTTCCTAGACAATATTTGAAAATCATACTTAGATAATTGATTAGTAAATTTCTGTAATTTACTTATTACTTTCCTCTTTTTATCTTTCTCTACAAGTCCTTTTTTCTTTGCAATCTCATCAATCTCATTTTTTAAAGAAAGAACCTTATCAGCCATTGTTTTTTTTGTTTTTGCTAAATTCAAATAATTCCACATTTCAACATTTTTTACATGCGATGGAACAAAAACGTGCTCCTTACAATTTAAGAATATATCCATTAACTTTTTTGCATTAGTTACTTCACAGCGCTCTATAAAGTCCAATGTACATGTGTCTAAAATTATTATTCCATTTTTCCATAATTTATTAAATAATTCCTCGTTCAAGATATCCCCACCTTTCTATCTTTTACCTTATTATATTTATC
>CAZWTU010000116.1:0-5041 GCA_964637035.1 uncultured Tissierellaceae bacterium | reverse complement strand
GACACTGTTTATGATTTAGCAATAAAATATAATACAACAGTAGAAGCAATATTGAGGGTAAATCCAGGCTTAAATCCTGATAATTTACAAATAGGTCAAGTAATATGTATTCCTGGTGGATCACCAGTACCTCCATGTGATGGAGTATATTATATAGTTAGACCAGGAGATACTTTTTATAGTATTGCAATGATGTTCGATATAACAGTTGTTAGACTTATAGCAGCAAACCCGGGAGTTGACCCAGCTAATTTAAGAGTAGGCCAAAGGCTTTGTATTCCCAGGGTAGGTCCTCCGCCAATTCCATGCCCAGGGGGAACCATATACGAAGTTAAGGCAAGTGATAATGTAGCTACTATTCTTGTGAGATTTAATATATCTGTATTAGACTTAGTAAAAGCTAATCCAAAAGTTGATTTTGATAATTTGATGCCAGGAGAAAAGCTGTGTATAATGCCACATAAGGATTGGGGCTGCCCCTGTCCAAGGGGAACTGAATCCTATGAAATAACCAAGGAAGATGTACCCGCAGGTGAATTGACAGTAGTATATTTAGCAAAAAAGTTTAAGGTGACAGTAGAAGAATTAATGAAAATAAATCCAAATTTGACACCAAGTGATTTTGTAGAAGGCAAAATAATCTGTGTTCCAATGTAATATATATATAAGCCCCTAATGGGGCTTTTATATTGTTAAAAACAAATTGTAATGTTATTGTAAATAATTAGACCATATTATTTGTTATAATTAGGGTATAAGAAATATATAGAATAAAATAGGGAGGGATTTAGATGAGAAAATCCATATATTTATTTATTATAATTATACTAGTATTATCTTTAAGTCTTTTTGGATGTAAAAAGGATGAAATAGAGGAGACCAACAATACTGATGACCCAATAGTTGTAGAAGATGATGATAATCAAGAAAGTGATCCTAAGGCAAGCCAAGAGATAATAAATGAATTTGATGAAATCATAGCAAGTAATGGGAAGACCAAAGACATAATAAATTTTATAGATAAAAATATAAAGAAAGTAACATCTATAGAAGGGGATCATATGGTCGTAGAATTGATCAATATATTAGAAGGATCTAAGGAAGATTTACTGGACAAGCTAAATGAATTGCATGATGGTCATCTTTTTAATCTAACAATAGATTCGCCTGAAAATTATTTTCCAAAAGATAAGATAAAAGATATAGAAGACAAGAAGTTAAGAGAATTAGTAGAGGATGTAATAGGAAATAAGTATAAATTACAAGCATCAGAAGGCATGTATTATCCTATAGTTGACTACGAAAAAATAAAGGAATATGATGATTATGTATCAGAAGAAATAAAGGACTATGTCTACCTAAAGTCAATAGATTCAAATACGGTAATAGCACAAGATGCGGCATTAGTAATATCCTATGATGACTTAGCTGATATAATAATAGAAACTGAAAAATACATTGAAAGATATGCTGGTGGAGTATATCATGAGGAAGTAGAGAGAATGTATAAGAGTAAATTAAATATCTATTTATCTGGCTTACCAAATACTCCAATATATGATGAAATAGGAAGCAAAACAATAAATGATGATGTATTAGAAAGTTATATAAAAACTGGAAGCACAGGGGATACGGTGACATCCTTTGTAGTGGGTAAATATGTAAATATAATAAGAGATAATAAAAAGATAATAGATGAAAAGGTGCTAAAGAAAGCAGAAGCATTAGTAGAAGAAGCATTAACACTATTAGTAAGTGCTAAATAATAAAATTGCCCTATTATAGGGCAATTTTATTATTTAAGCTTTCTTTTCTGGCAAGTTATATGTTTAATTTAGCTAGGGAAGAAAGCTTCTACATGTAATTGTATCCATATTGTAATTATATTTCCATTGTAATTACATAGCATATGTAGTATTATTTTATGTATACTTAAAAAAATAGAGGTGTAGCAATGAAAAAGTTTTTATTATCATTTTTAATATCTATAATATGTTTCGGACTAATATTTATTGGATTGGATGCAAGCTTATTTTCAAAAAATAATTCTATAATAGCTACTGATGGTAGTGAGGAAGAAATAGGAGAGTTAAAAGAACCAAAAAATAAAGATGAGTTATTATTTTTACTTATGGGGATAGATGGCAATGATGTAACGAAGTCAAAGGGAACTAGAACAGATACTTTGATACTTACTAAGGTAAACTTTAAAGATGGAAGTATAAGCATGCTATCCATACCTAGAGACACTAGGGTACATGTAAAAGGCAAGGAAGACAAGATAAATCATGCCCATGCATATGGAGGAGCAGAACTATCTATAAGGACTGTAAGAGAATTTTTAAACATAGATCTTGATTACTATGTAAAGGTGGATTACCAAGTTGTAAAAGGAGTAGTTGAGGCAATTGGTGGAATAGATATAGATGTCCCTGTAAGAATGAGACATCGGGATGACTTTGCAAAACCAGCACTGAACATTAATTTAAAGCCAGGACTGCAAAAGTTATATGGGGAGGAAGCTCATGACTTCTTGAGGTTTAGAGGATATCCAGATGGTGACTTAGGCAGGGTTAAGGCACAACAATATTTTATGAAAGAACTTGTTAAACAAACTATAACTCCAAAGAATATATTTAAAATACCTAAGTTAGTAGAAGAATATTATAACAATGTGGAAACTAATATTCCATTAGGAACTATACTAAGGGGTGCAGCTTCAGCAAACAAAATTGATATGGACAATATGGATACTTTAACCATACCTGGAAAGGCAAAAACTATAAATCGTATATCATATTATATATATGATGAGATAGGAACTAAAGAAATGATAGAGGAAAATTTTGAAAAATATTTGTTAAAATAAATATATAGAAAGAAACTATAAGAGGAACCCTTGGGTTCCCTTTTTTGCATAAAAATTGGTATATGGGGATTAGACTAAGCCCTAATATTTAAATTGAAATTATCTTATATATGTAGTATTATTTTATATGTAGGTAAAATTATAAGAGGTGGTAGGATGAAAAAGTTTTATATGTCATTTTTGATTTCTTTAGCATGTTTTTCTTTAATATTTATTGGATTGGATAAGCTTGTCTTTTCCAATGACAATTCTCCTACCATAGCTATAGGCCAGGATGATCATGATAAAGATAATGACCATGATGAAGAGGATTTAAAAATAGAAAAACCAAAACAAAAGAACAAGGACGAACTATTATTTTTGCTTATGGGAGTGGATGCAAAGGATGTAAAGAAGTCAAAGGGAACTAGAAGTGATACAATGATGCTTATTAATGTGAACTTTAAGACTGGGAAAATTCATTTACTCTCCATACCTAGAGATACTAGGGTACCCATAAAAGGGAAAGAGGATAAAATAAACCATGCCCATGCAATTGGTGGATCAGAATTATCTGTAAGAACTGTAAGAGAGTTTTTAAATATAGACTTAGATTACTATGTGAAGGTTGATTATAAGGCTGTAATTGAAATAGTAGAGGATATAGGTGGGGTATATATAGATGTACCTAGACATATGAAATATGATGATGCAATGGCAAATCCACCATTACACATAGATATAAAGAAAGGATTTCAATTATTAAATGGAAAGAATTCTCATGATTTCTTAAGATGGAGAAAAAATAACGATTTAACAGTTGAAATTGGGGATATAGGTAGAATAAAAATGCAACAATATTTTATGGAAGAATTAGTTAAGCAAACATTAAAACCAAAGAATATCTTTAAAATACCTAGTTTTATCGAAACCTATTATGATTATGTGGAGACTAATATTCCTTTTTCTATTATGGCTAAAGGGGCCTTGGCCGCTAAAAAGATAGATACAGAGAATATGGAAACAAATACAATTCCAGGAGATAGCAAAAGAATTGCAAAAATAAGTTATTGGATATATAATATAGATGAAACAAAGGAAATTGTAAAAGAGATGTTTGGAAACTATTTATTAAACTAATAGATAGGGGTGGAAAAATGAGAGAAGCAAGAAAAAAGGAGCACGTAGAAAACTATTTAAAATCACATTTTAAAGGTGATACCCTTCTGGGTGATGTTTTTATAGAGCACAATGCCCTTCCAAATTTAGGATTAAGTGATATAAACACTGAAACTACATTTTTAGACAAAACGATTGATTTTCCTATAATTATCAACGCTATGACAGGGGGAACGGAATTTTCCTGGGAAATAAATCAGAAATTGGCGACTCTTGCCAAAAACTTCAATATTCCCATGGCAGTAGGTTCTCAAACCATAGCTTTATGCCAAGATAAAAAGTGTAAGGAAAGTTTTAAAATTGTTAGAGAAACCATTGGAAGTGAAGGCATAGTAATTGCCAATTTAAGTGCCCAAGCTAATGTAGAAGATGTAAAGTTTGCTTTAGATATGATAGAGGCAGATGCAATACAATTGCATTTAAATCCTGCGCAAGAAGCAGTTATGCTAGAGGGTGACAAGGATTTCAAGGGGATATTAAGTAATATCTCAAAAATTGTAAAAAATATAGACAAGCCAGTTATAGTAAAAGAAGTGGGTTTTGGTGTATCTAAGAGTGTAGCATCTAAACTCTACAATGTAGGGGTTAGAAATATAGATATATCTGGTTGCGGTGGAACTAATTTTATAGAAATTGAAAACATTAGGACAAACGATATGGATTTCACAGAACTATATAATTGGGGCATACCAACTGCTTTGTCTTTGATTAAATCTAGGGAATTACCTAAGGATTTAAACTTAATAGCAAGTGGTGGCATTAGGAATAGTATGGATATCATAAAAGCACTGATTATTGGTGGAGATATAGTAGGTATATCAGGAGAAATATTATCTTATTTACTCCATGGAGGATATGAAAACACTTGCGGATATTTAGAATCTACAATATACAAAATGAGGATAATAATGACATTACTGGGTAAAAGAAATGTTAAAGAACTTAAGAATACAGAATATAAAGTAGTAGGCAGACTTAAAGAATTAATATAAAATGAGACAGTGGGGACGGTTC
>CAZWTU010000115.1:0-5042 GCA_964637035.1 uncultured Tissierellaceae bacterium | reverse complement strand
TATGATAATCCTAGGGAAGTTGGTGCAGATAGAATAGTAAATGCTATTGCTGCTTATGAAAAATATGGTGGACCTTTGATTATAGTAGACGTAGGAACAGCCATTACTTTTTGTGTAGTTTCTGTAGAAGGAGATTATCTTGGCGGTGTTATATCACCTGGAATTACCATATCTTCAGAGGCATTATTCTTAAGAACTGCAAAACTACCTAAGGTTGAAATTTTAAAACCCGATAAGGTTATAGGTAAAAACACAACAAATAGTATACAATCTGGATTGGTAAATGGATATATAGGTATGATAGACTATATTATTGAAAAAATAATTGAAGAAATGGATGTCAATGGAGATAAAGTCCATGTAATTGGAACAGGTGGATTTTCTACATTAATAGCTTCTGAAAGCAGATATATTGAAAAAATAGATAAGTTTTTAACCTTAGAAGGATTAAAAATAATTCATGATAGAAATAGGTAAGTGGCTAAAGCCACTTACCTTTAAAATTAGAGGTGGCCTATGAAAATTGGAGATCTAAAACTAAAAAATAATGTATTTCTAGCACCTATGGCAGGGGTTACTGATTTAGCCTTTAGGATTTTGTGTAAGGAAATGGGGGCTGGATTAGTATTCTCTGAGATGATAAGTAGTAAAGGTATTTACTACAAAGATGAAGGAACAAGTAGATTACTAAAAGTAGATTCTAAGGAAAGACCAGTAGCCCTTCAGATATTCGGATCGGATCCAGATGTAATGGGATACGTGGTTACTCATTACCTTAATAATAGAGATGATATAGATCTTATAGATATAAATATGGGGTGCCCTGCGCCAAAAATTGTAAAAAATGGCGATGGAAGCGCCTTAATGAAAAGTCCTAAATTAGCTAGGAATGTAATAAGGGAAGTAGTTAAGGCCTCAACAAAGCCAGTAACACTTAAAATTAGAATGGGATGGGACCACAATAATATAAATGGGATTGAAATAGGGAAAATAGGTGAAGAAGAGGGAATAGCTGCACTTACTATTCATGGAAGAACTAGGGATATGTTTTATTCTGGAGAGGCAGACTGGGATTTTATAAAGAAAACAAAAGAAAATGTCTCTATTCCTGTAATAGGAAATGGGGATATTTTTCAACCTAGTGATGGTATCAAGATGCTTGAGTATACTAATTGCGATGGTATTGCCATAGGGAGAGGGTCTCAAGGTAACCCTTGGATTTTCAAAAGAATATTGTCACTATTGGAAGGAAGAGAAGATAAGGAACCAACTATAGACGAAAAAATAAGTACATGTATAAAGCACTTAGATCTTGTATGTAGCATTAAAGGTGAAAAAGTAGGTGTAAGGGAAATGAGAAAACATATAGCTTGGTATTTAAAGGGTCTAAAAAATTCAAATGAAATTAAAAACAAGATAAATAAGATAGATAGTAAACAGGAAATGAAAGGTGTTCTCCAGGACTTCTTAAATTTATATATTGAATAATGGTAATTAATCATGTATCTATGTCATATAATTAGATAAAAATCAGGAAGGGGGATAATCATTAGATTTTTATATATTATAGATAAAGATAAGTATTTAGACTATTACAAGATAGGACTTAAAAAGTATATTCCATCAGTGTTTTTACCAAAGTTTAAACCTATTATAATTGAAAAAATCAAAGCTAGAGACGTGGTAATAGGGGAGATTGGTGCTATAAATTTAAAGTCTATAGACTTTAATAAGGAAGATGACCTAAATAATTTTATTAAGTCTATAGAAGAGATAAAAAATGAAAATTGTGAAAGAATATTCATTGAGGGATATGAAAATTTAGACATTAAAGTTTTGAACAAACTAAAGAGGGATGTAAAATTATTTACAGAGAGTGGGGAATTTAATAGATTAACTGATTTGTCCTTTGCAATAAAAAAGATTTTTTCTATCCTAAATGAAGATTTAAAAAACAAGGAAGTTCTTATTCTATGCAATGATTTTGAAAAAGCAAAAAACATGATAAAACAAGTAGCTAAAGAAATTAGTTTTATAACTGTTTATGGTTTGGATGAAGAAGTGGGAGAGGAATTATACCAGTTTATCTTAGAAGAAATAGGTCTTTCTATTTTCAATGCTAAAAATTATCATAATATTATAGAAAATTATAACATTATAATTAATTATTTAGATGAGTTAAATTTAGAAAAATTAAATACAAAACAGAACTCGATTATATTTGACTTTACCACTAATAAAGGTAAATCACAGGCAATAAAAGATTATGGATATGATTTGAAGGATATGAATATTAAGAAATCTAAATGGTTAAATAGTGTAGTAGACACAGGAATGATTGAATTTGTGTTAGGGGAAAGCATAGATAATATTAAACCAAAGTATGTAATTACTGCAGATAATAATTATTATATCTTTGAAGAATATATAGATTTATTTATAAAAATCAAGGGAAAGTTTTAGAGACTTGACAATATGCCTTGCCTTGAATATAATATTTTTTATATAATATTTTATAGTGTATGAAAACGGGGGAACAAAACTTTATTGAATCTAAGCAAACTTTAAATATAATTGTTGTAACGAAAGGGAGAGGGGAAAATGGTAGAGAAGGAAGTTTTTTTAACACTAGAGGGGCTAAAAAAAATAGAAGACGAATTAGATATTTTAAAAACTGTTAAAAGAAAAGAAATAGCAGAAAGAATAAAAATTGCTTTAGACTTTGGCGATATATCCGAAAACTCAGAGTATGATGAAGCAAAAAATGAGCAGGCACAATTAGAAAGTCGTATCGCTAAACATGAGGCCATGCTAAGGAATGCAAGAGTGATAGATGAAAAGGATATTAAAACAGATGTTGTAAGCATCGGGTGTAAAGTATTGGTAAAGGATTTAAAATATGATGAAGAAATGGAATTAAAAATAGTAGGTTCGGCAGAAGCAGATCCCTATAATGGAATAATATCTAATGAATCACCCGTAGGCTCATCCTTGCTAGGGCATAAAGTAGGAGATTTGATAGATGTTTCTACACCAGATGGAATTATACAATACGAGATATTAAATATTACTAGATAGAAGGCTTTATAAACTTAGGAGGGAAATTAGTGGGAGATACGGAATTAAATTTAAACGAAATGTTGCTTATGCGAAGAGAAAAGTTAAATGAATTAATAGAAAAAGGGAAAGATCCTTTTTTAGTAGAAAAATATGACTATACTCACCATAGTGGAACTATCAAAGAAAACTTTGAAAATCTAGAAGGAGAAAAAGTTTCTGTTGCGGGAAGAGTAATGTTTAGACGAGGCCATGGAAAAGTAAGCTTTATTGATTTGCAAGATAGTGTAGGAAGAATACAAGCTTTTGTAAAGTTAGATAATATTGGGGAAGATAATTATAATGATTTATCATTATTAGATATAGGAGATATAATAGGAGTAGAGGGAGAGGTTTTCAAGACAAAGACTGGGGAAGTTTCCATAAGGGCAACAGACCTTGTTATAATGAGTAAATCCCTTCAAATATTACCTGAAAAGTTCCATGGATTAAAGGATCAAGACTTAAGATATAGACAAAGATATGTAGACTTAATAGTTAATCCAGAAGTAAAAGAGACTTTTATTTTAAGATCTAAAATCATTAAGGCTGTAAGAGAATATCTTGATGAAAGAGGATTTTTAGAAGTTGAGACTCCTATATTAAGTTCTGTAGCTGGTGGTGCTAATGCCAGACCATTCGAAACTCATCACAATACATTAGATCTGGATATGTATCTTAGAATAGCAAACGAACTTTACTTAAAGAGACTTATAGTTGGTGGATTTGAAAAAGTATATGAAATGGGAAAAATGTTTAGAAATGAAGGAATGAGCCCTAGGCACAATCCTGAATTTACAAATATAGAGTTATATCAGGCCTATGTTGACTATGAGGAAATGATGAGACTTACAGAAAATCTTTTTGCATTTGTTGCTGAGAAAACATTAGGCAGTACAAAGATCAACTACCAAGGAAGAGAAATTGAATTAGCACCCCCATGGATAAGGTTAGATATGGAAGAGGCAGTAAAAAGATATGTAGGTGTTGATTTTGGAGAAATAGATACTGATGAGGAAGCTATAAACGTAGCTAAAGCTAAAGGCTTAGAAGTAACACCAGGAATGACAAGGGGACATATTATTTCTGAAATGTTTGAAGAGTTCTGCGAAGAGCATTTAGTTCAACCTACATTTATTACTGGTCATCCAGTAGAGGTGTCGCCTCTTGCTAAAAGAAATCCAGATGATCCTAGAAAGACTAATAGATTTGAAGCCTTTGTGAATACATGGGAATTAGCAAATGCTTTTTCCGAGTTAAATGACCCTATAGACCAAAGGGAAAGATTTGAAGCTCAAGTAAAGCAAAAAGCCGCTGGCGACCATGAAGCTCATCCTATGGATAATGATTTTATAAATGCAATAGAAGTAGGTCTTCCACCAACAGGTGGCTTGGGAATAGGTATTGATAGAATGATAATACTACTTACAAACCAACCTAGTATTAGGGATATATTACTTTTCCCTACTATGAAACCTATGGACGAGTAAGCAGGATAGAAATTAAATATGAATAGAAAAAAATAAAGCTGTAGAAAAAATTCTACAGCTTTATTTTTATCTATAAAAGAATTATGCATAATAATTAGGTCTATAGGTAAAACTGTAAGAGAAGTATACTTAAGAAATTTAGCAAAAGCTTAAAAATTAATATTTGACTAAGATAAAAAAATATGGTATACTTGTTTTCCAGTCAAAAACTACTGATTTTCGTCAAACTAGAAAGTGAAAGTTTTTAAATAAGTCTTGACTTTGGAAGTTAATGATAGTATCATAATAAGAGTTGGCCTTGAAAACATTTTTAAAATTATTCCAAATAAATTTAAACTAAAGGTTGACAACAAAGAAAAGATTTGTTATACTTTAAAAGTCGCCTCGAAAGGGGAGACGCAGAACCTAGACAACTAAATAGTGTAAGAAACTTTGAAGTAAATGTAACACATGATT
>CAZWTU010000114.1:0-5055 GCA_964637035.1 uncultured Tissierellaceae bacterium | reverse complement strand
TTCTTCATGTTTTCTACACAACCACCTTGGTCAATTGCAACGTCAACAATAACTCCACCTGGCTCCATTTGTTTGATCATTTCTTCAGTAACTAATTTTGGTGCTTTAGCTCCAGGAATTAGAACTGCTCCTACTACTAGGTCAGCTGTTTTAACAGCTTGGGTTAAATTATAATTGTTAGAATATAAAGTTTCAATTTGTCCCATAAATACTTCACCTAGGTATCTTAACCTGTCAACATTAACATCTAATACAGTAACTCTTGCTCCTAGACCAATAGCTCTTCTAATAGCGCCAGTACCTACGATTCCAGCTCCTACAACTACTACATGAGCAGGTGCAACTCCAGGAACTCCATCAATTAAAAGTCCTTTTCCACCGTAAGTCTTTTCTAGATAAACAGCTCCCTCTTGAACTGCCATTCTACCAGCAACTTCACTCATAGGTGTAAGTAGTGGTAAAGACCTATCTGGGTTTTGAACAGTTTCATATGCTATGGCAATGGTTTTAGCTTCTAATAGGGCTTTTGTTAATTCTTCTTCTGCAGCTAAATGTAAATAAGTAAATATGATTAAACCCTCTCTGAAGTACTTATACTCTGATTTAAGAGGTTCTTTAACCTTCATAATCATATCAGATTTTTCCCAAACCATGGAAGCTTCTGGTAAAACTTCTGCTCCTAATGCAGTAAAATCTTCATCAGGAAAACCAGCTCCTAGGCCTGCGCCTTTCTCTACATAAACCTTGTGGCCAGCTCTAACAAAACCATCTACACCAGCCGGTGTAACAGCAATTCTGTCTTCTTGTTCTTTGATTTCCTTAGGTACTCCTATAATCATTTATCTTTCCTCCTCGATGGATTGATTTGTTTGATTATATATTAACACATCTTTTAAAAAAATACATCTATTATTGTCTAATAAATAATAATAAATAATAATATGAGATTTTTTATAAATCTATGATATAATCAACTTTATAGTAATTCTAAAATCAGACAAAATAGGAGTGGAGTAATGTTATCAAAATTTAGTGTAAAAAAACCATATACAGTAGTGGTTGCAGTAGTATTAGTATTAATATTAGGAGTTATATCATTTGTAAATTTGCAAACTGATTTGTTGCCAGAAATAGATTTGCCATTTTTATTGATTATGACTCAATATCCAGGAGCAAGTCCTGAAGAAGTTGAAATGGTCATAACTAAGCCCATAGAACAGGTAGTGGCTACAACAAATAATATAAAAAATATATCTTCAATATCAAATGAAAATTCTTCAATAGTAATATTAGAATTTAATAATGATGTAAATATGGATTCAACCCTTATAGAAGTAAATGGTGCTATTGATTTAATCAAGGGCTTTTGGGACGACTCTGTAAGTTCCCCTATGATTATTAGGTTAAATCCAGATATGTTGCCTGTAATGATTTCATCCATAGATATAAAAGATATGGAAATAGGAGAGATATCTAGATTAGTAGACAATACAATATTACCAGATTTAGAAAGTATTAATGGGGTTGCATCAGTTGATGGAGTAGGCCTTATAGAAGAAAAGATTCAAGTAGTAATCAGTGAAGCTAAGATAGAAAAATTGAATAAAAAGATTCTCAAGACAATAGACTCAGAATTATCTGAGGTTGAAGATAAATTGACTGAGGCTAAGGATGAAATTAGGAGTAATAAATCTAAGTTGGATCAAGAAGAGAAATCTCAGTTAAAAAAGATAGGTGAGGGAGAAAATGCTATAAAATTAGGCAAGGAAGAAATCGACAAGGGCTTAAAGCAAATTTCCCAAGGAGAAAGTCAATTAATTCAGGCTAAAGATGAGGCAATAAGTGGATTAGATGAATTAATAGAAAAAGAAAGCATGTTAAAACTAGCTAAAGATTCCTTGTTAAATTTAGACAGGGAATTGACCCAAGAAGAAAGGATTAAATTAGCAAGCTTAGAAGAAAGTTTAAAAGTTTTAGAGGGTAAAAAAGAGGAAATTACTATTGCTTTACAGGAAATCAATAGTCAAATAGGAACAATAGTTGAACAGAAGTCAGCTTTGGAAGGTAAAAGGGCTGAATTAAGCCTTCAGGAAAAAGACCTAATAAAGGGAAAGGAAATATTGGGAAGGGAAATAGCTAGTGGCAAATCCCAATTAATTGAAGGAGAAAATACTTTAAATCAAAAGATAGAAGAATTAGACGTAAAGAAGGAAGAAGCCTTTGAAAATGCTTCTTTAGATGGAGTAATAACCAAGGAAATGATATCAGGAATCCTTACAGCACAAAACTTTTCTATGCCTGCTGGGTATGTGGAAGATGATGGAACAGAGTATTTAGTTAAGGTAGGAGATAAGTTAGCGGATACAGGTCAAATGAAAAATCTTTTATTATTTGATAGTGGAATGGATGATATAGGAAATGTATATCTAAAAGATGTGGCAGATGTGGATTATATAGATAATTCTAATGATATATATGCTAAGGTAAATGGAAATAATGCTATAATGTTAGTTTTCCAAAAACAAAGTAATTTTTCTATTTCAGAGGTTTCAGATAATATAAACGAAAAGTTTGAAAATATAATGGAAGAAGTAGAAGGATTAAGTATAACAAATCTTATGGATCAGGGAGAATATATAAATATAGTAGTAGGTTCTGTATTAAATAATATATTATATGGTGGAATACTTGCCATAATTATTCTTTTCTTATTCTTAAGAGATATAAAACCTACTTTTATAATATCCCTATCTGTTCCAATAAGTATTGTATTTGCAATAGCTCTTATGTATTTTACAGGAGTAACTATAAATATAATATCTTTGGCAGGTTTAGCCTTAGGTGTAGGTATGCTAGTAGATAACTCCATAGTGGTAATAGAAAATATATTCAGGCTTAGAAATGAGGGCATGCCCGCCATGGAGGCGTCAATTGAAGGAGCCAGGGAAGTATCTGGGGCAATATTAGCATCTACAATTACAACGGCTTGTGTGTTTTTACCTATAGTATTTACATCAGGAATATCGAGACAATTATTTGTAGATATGGGTTTAACTATAGCCTATTCACTATTTGCCAGTCTTATAGTAGCTCTTTCTTTAGTACCTACATTAACATCTAGTTTATTAAAGAATACTAAGAAAAAGGAAGAAAAATCATTCAATAAATTTATTAATAAATATGAAAATATATTAAAGTGGAGTTTAGGACACAAGGCATTAGTATCAGGATTTGTTTTGATCATATTGGCTCTTAGTGTTTATCTAACAATATCAATGGGAACTTCCTTTATTCCAGAAATGGAAGCACCACAAATGTCAGCGTCATTGACTATGCCAAAGAAAGTAAGTTTTGAAGATAGTATAGAAATGGCAGACATGGTAATAGATAGGATAAGTAATATAGAAGGTATAAAAACCATAGGAGCCTTCCAAGCTAGTGGAATGGGCGGGATGGGTGGAATGGGTGGCATGAGTCCGGGAGGAGGAGGCAAAACCCAAACTATGTCCCTATATTTATTATTAGATGAAAATAAGAAAATTACCAATGAGGATATAGGTAAAGAAATGTTAAGATTAACTGAGGATTTAGATGTGGAAGTAAGCGTGACTACATCAAATATGGATATGTCCGCCTTAGGTGGAGAAGGTATAGAGATTTTGATTAAGGGTAGAGAGATAGATAAATTAAGAGAAATTGCCATAGATATAGGCAAGATAGTAGAAGAAATAGAGGGTACCATTGATGTAACCAATGGAATAGAAGAAAACTTAACAGAAATGAGAATAATAGTAGATAAGGAAAAGGCTATGGAAAATGGTTTAACTGTGGCACAAGTTTTTTCACATGTTAACAAAGTGGTTTCCAAGTCCAAATCTAGTACAACACTAAGTATAAATAATAAAGACTACCCAGTTATAGTTATAGATGAAAAAGAAAAAATTATAGGAAGAAATGATTTAGAAAAACTGGAAATTACTGTGGGAAAAGGTGAAGAAGAAAAGATCATTACCATAGGAGAAATTGCAAATGTTGTAGAAGCAGAAGGTTTGTCTTCTATAAAAAGACAATCACAGGAAAGATATTTATCAGTAAAGGCAGGTATATCTCCAGGATATAATATAGGTCTTGTAAGTCAAGAATTGGAAAATAAAATAGATAAAGAATATAAGGCGCCAGATGGCTATAAAATCGAATTTTCCGGAGAGAATGAAATGATTAAAAAATCTCTAAGGGATTTAGTATATATGCTATTATTGGCAGTGGTATTGATTTATCTAATAATGGTAGCTCAATTCCAATCATTATTATCACCATTTATAATAATGTTTACACTACCATTGGCATTTACAGGGGGACTCTTAGCCCTCTATATAACAGGAAATGAAATAAGTCTTATATCCATGCTAGGTTTCTTAGTCTTGGCAGGTGTTGTAGTTAATAATGGTATAGTATTTGTAGATTATACAAATCAACTTAGGGCTAGGGGAAACACAGTAGATGAAGCCTTAATAATGGCAGGTAAAACACGTATAAGACCAATATTAATGACTGCAATTACAACAATATTAGGACTATCCACACTATCACTAGGAGTAGGCGTAGGCTCAGAAATGATTCAGCCCCTAGCTATAGTAGCTGTAGGTGGATTAGCATACGCAACAGTCCTAACATTGATTGTAGTGCCAGTAATGTATAGGGTGCTTCATAAGGATAAGTAATGGGTCCGATGAATTTATGAGAACGTTCCGAAGCTTGTGGTCGGATCATATGTTTTGTAGGGTCGGTCTTTGACCGCCAGTTATTGTAGTTATTGTATGGGTAGGTTTTCATGCCTACCCTTTAATTTATCAAAAAGGAGAAAAGGATGAAATATAATATAGTAGAAGAAGAAAATAAAATAATAATAAAAGATATAAAGGATTTCAATCCCAAGCATATCTTTGAATGTGGACAGGCTTTTAGGTGGGATAAGGAAGAAGATGGTAGTTACACTACTGTAGCCTTTGGGAAAATTTTAAATGTAAAGAAGGTGGGAGGGGACATAATACTTTC
>CAZWTU010000113.1:0-5082 GCA_964637035.1 uncultured Tissierellaceae bacterium | reverse complement strand
AATTTACAACCATTCTTCCAATTGATACAACCAAAATTCCTTTCACTTTCTACTACATGATTGCCACAAGTAGGGCATTTTCCTATGCTTTCCATACCCTCTTCTAATTCAAGCTTAAAACTTGACAACATAGAAAAATCATTTTTTATATCATTAACTGCATTTATAGTAAATTTCTTAATCATATCTATAAAATCTTCTTTTTTAAACTTGTTTTTTTCTATATCAGATAAGGTTTTTTCTAACCTGCCAGTATATTCTAAATCTAATAGGTCTTTACAAGGGAAAACTTCAACAATAGTTTTACCAAGGTCTGTACACCTAAGACTTTTGCCCTTGGCCTCAATATATCCTACATCCTTTAATTTTTTAATAGTTTCAGCCCTTGTAGCAGGAGTACCAATGGAAAACCCACTAAGAATAGACTCCATCATTTCATCTGTATCTTCCTCATCTTCTTCCTTAAAGTCTTTGCCGCAGGTCTCCATAATTCTTAAAAGAGTTTTTTCTATATGGGGTCTAGGTGGTCTTTTAGTAACAGAATTTACCTTACCATCAATTACAGCTACAATATCTTTTTCCAATACCATTGGTAAAATTGTATCCTTACTTTCTGTTTTCTCAACCACACGCCATCCCTCAAGAGTCTGGACCTTACCCCTAGATATAAATATACCTTTTGTAGATGGGTCATTGACCTTAGTAATAAGGGTGGTTTCCTCATATTTAGCTATAGGTAAAAACTGCATTATAAACCTATCTTTGATGACATTATATACAATACTCTCATCTTTATTTAATTTTTTTGGTATTATGTAAGTTGGTACAATAGCACTATGGCTTTCAACCTTTTTATTATTAAATATCCTTTTGCTATGACTAAATTTAATATCCTTTTCATATGGCAATCCCTTTTTCAGTAAATTTAAAACCCTTTCAGTCTTGGCCTTTAAACTTTCCTCCAATGCCACACTTCCAGTTCTAGGGTAAGTTATAAACTTCTTTTCATAAAGAGATTGGGCTACTTTTAGTACTTTATCAGAGGTCCAGCCCTTATATTTGCTTGTTACATAGCCTTGTAAATTTGTTAGATTAAATAACAAAGGGGCATAATCCCTTTTCTTGTTAATTTGCTTTTCTATGATTTGACCATCTTTTCCTTTTAAAGCTTTCTTTATATTATCTAATACTTTTTTATCATCAAATTTATCACTATCATCCTCATAATATTGGCCTTCATATTCTATATTATCTTTTGTCTTAAAACTTCCCATTAATTTATAGTAGGTTGATGGCTGGAAATTTTCTATTTCTTTATCCCTATCATAAATAATCTTTAAAGTTGGTAGGAGGACTCGTCCTATATTTAGGATCCTTTTTTCTCCCCCATTATACCTTAATGTAGCTACAGAAGTTAAATTTATTCCTATAATCCAATCTGCCCATTGCCTCCCAATGCCAGCATCTCGAAGAGTCTTCATCTCCGAATTAGGCTTTAAATTGGCCATACCTTTTTTTACTTCATCTTCAGTCCACTCATTAAGTAGCATTCTATAGACAGGTTTCTTTTCATCAAAATAAATAAATAATTCGTCTCCAATAACTTGACCTTCACGATCATAGTCTGTAGCGGATATTATTCCATCAACATCTGATCTGTCTATAAGGCCTTTTATTATATTAAGTTGTTTTTCCGCACCTTTATCTACAGCATTTCTGTTGAACCTATCCTCTTTAATCTTATATTGAAATTGGTCTGGAATAAATGGAAACTTATCCATTCTCCAACCCCTCATGTTTTCATCATAGTCCTTTGCATCAAATAATTGCAATAGATGACCAAAGGCCCATGTAATTAAATAATCTTCCCCTTCAAAATACCCATCTCTCCTTGCCTTTATACCTAAGGCATCAGCTATATTTTTTGCTACAGATGGTTTTTCTGCAATAATTACTCGTTTCATATCCACAACTCCCTGCTAATTACCTAGTCATCAAGCATTTATCTTTAAAAGCTTATAATTTTAAAACATCACCAGTATTATTATTTATAAAATTTTCCTCTAGTTGCTGACTAAGCATGGTTTCCCCTTGTTTGCCAGTGCAATGACAAGCCCCTACTATTTTTATATTTTTTTCTTTAAGATATTCTATTACTTTATTTATCTGTTCATCATCTTCTTTTACTAGATGAGTCCCACCTATTACCCCATGAATATCCATATTTGTTCTTTGATTTATAGTATCTAGTATATTTACAAGCCCTGGATGAGAACAACCCACTATGACAAATAAACCCTCATTGGTCTTAAGACCTAGAGATATCTCATCATAAAACATATCCTTATTATATTTTCCATCTTCCTTTAAATACAAAGTTTGATTTGTGTTTTCATATTCTTCTTTCCTATTGAAATTAGTAAATACTAAAAGGTTTTCTGTTATCTTAAATGTGTCTTCATTTATATATTTTATTGGTATGTCATTTTCTTTTAAGTAATCTTCATTAAAGGAATTCCCTATAAATCTAAAATTATCCTCACTTATCAAATCATATTTTTCATTAAAAAACCCTTGACCAATATAAAGTTTAATATCTGGATTTATATCTTTTATAAGTCTCTCAAATCCACCACTATGATCATAGTGTCCATGACTAATAACCACATAATCTAAGTTTTTCAAGTCAATACCTAATTTCTTTGCATTGTCTATAAAGTTTCCACTTTGTCCTGTATCAAACAAAATATTTTTCCCATCTACTTCTATATATACTGATAAGCCATGTTCCGTATCCAGATCTTCCCTATTTGAAGAATTATTTTCAATTAATGTGGTTATTTTCATATGATTTACATCCTCCATAATTTCTAGCTTAAGATTGTTATTTTCTTTTTCTGCATCCTTAAAGACCTTAATTATAGATTTTCCATAATCCCCAAGATTATCAATTAAACTTTCTTTATTTATAATGTTAATTTTAATAGGTTTGTCAATAGTAGTTAATATATCCCATAAGGCATCTAAATTTCCCCCATAGTAGTCTGGAAGATTTAATTGTCTTTTCATGTGCAAATGAGCTTTTTCTTTACTATCCATATTTCTACCATCAAGCCTTATTTCAATCATAATTATTCATCTCCATATAATAAAGTAAAAGATTCATAATGATCATCAGTGTAGTATATTAAGCCATCATTGGAGTAGACCAGCCTCTCCCCACCCCTATATCCACCTTCATAATTTATATCGCATTCATAGTATTGCCTTCCATCTTTTATTGGCAATAGTTTCTCCCTATTTCCAAACTTATCTCCACCTATACTCATTTCATCACTTACATCCCATAAGTTACCCTTGCTAGATTCCCATCCTAAATCGCTAGCCTCTCTCTTTTTAATAAAGTTACCTGGTAGCTTATCATAGGTATGTAGATACAATGCTACATCCTCTTTGCTTGTATAATGCCCATCTTCTTCTATATCGACTACAAATTCATCATCCAAACCTTCCTCTGCATCCAGAGGTATACTTGGCCCTCAAGGGCTTATATTAGTAGTACAGGATACTAAAGACAAACTTAATATTAATATTAAAAGTAATGATAGTATTCTTTTCAATTTTTTATTCTCCTTTTTATAGGTAAATTAATTAACAGCTTCTTCTATTTTTACGTGTTGCCAGTGTCCTCTTTTAAATACGAAATAACTAAGGAAGCCAGATATTGCATCTACACCAAGAGAGCCTACCATTTTTATATCGATAGTTCCAATGGATACCTGAAGCAGGGATTGTATGATAGCAGGCCAAGCAAGGTAAGCTACATTTGAATATAAGTTTTCATTATTTAAAAGAAATTCTCTTCTGTTTTCTAATTTATCTGTCATTAAATCACATCCTATTTTGCCATTATATCATTTGTCATGGGGGTTATCTAGTAAATTAGGGTATTGGTTTAATCTTTCTACTGTAAAACCTTCCTCTAAAAAAATGGCTTGTTTTTTATCTTCATCTTCTATATCTTCAAACCCCAGTTGATAGACTATGGGATTCTTATAAGATTTTATAGTTAATAATTTTTCCTTAGTATCATAACCACAAATATATCGAGTATAAGTAGTTTCATTATGCTTTTTATTATTGACAAATCCTTCTGGCATAGCCATTGCACCCATTATATTATAAAAATGAGAAAATGCCTCATTAGAGTTATCAGATTTAACATTCATCCTAGTTAAATAGAAGGCCCTGATAAACCTAGAAAAAGGATCATAGCCTCCTGGTAGATCTTTAGATGAATTAAAATCCTCCAGATTGTCTAAGTCCATAAGACTCTTTAACCTTCTAACATGGGATTCAAATCCAGGTGAATTGGTCATTACATTATAAGGATTTTCATAAAGTATCAATTCTTTTCTCTTAGGCTCAATAACAATACATCTCTTGGTGGAGTCAGTAAACATAAAGTGAAAATCTGGTGATACTACACTTTTGCCACCAAAATCCTTAGTAGATATCTTGATATTTGGTAAAGCTTCAGTTATTTCTTCTACAGATTTATAATTTGACAATAGATAGGTCAAAAAATCCAAACTAGATATATTAAGCTTATTTGAATTTACTTTATGCCCATAAAGATTAAAACCTGAAAAAGCGTTAGTAATACCTATTAATCCATGTTCATTTATACCATCTTTTAGTGGAGTTCTATTTTCAAAACATACCCCTAGTGTTTTATATTTTGTATTTAAGGGATTTCCCATTAAGTCTTTGCTAAATTTATAATCTCTTGGTAAATAAAGTAGATTGTATTCTAGAGGTACTTCATAATCCATGGTTCTACCCATTATACAACCATCTTTATAGTCTACTTTTATGCCTGTGCACATATTATCACTCTCTTTTATTTATTGGCTTATAAATTATTGTAACATATCAGATTATATCAAAGAATTTATTTTAATGCAGATAATAAAAAAATCATATGTATTAAGATTCAATATCTTTTAATAATACATATGATTCTTCATTTTAATATTCCTATTATTCCCCAAAATACTCATTCAACTTCTCGTCACTATG
>CAZWTU010000112.1:2534-5091 GCA_964637035.1 uncultured Tissierellaceae bacterium | reverse complement strand
GTTATAGTAACTAATAGCTTGTCATCCTTTTCTTTTACAATAATAGCTTCCTGATTATTATAAGATTGTACAATTCCTTTACTTGTAAATAAAATTTCATTCATACCATCTAATACTCCCTTCACCCTTTGTAGGACTATTATAGCTTCCGCTTGAGTGATAATATTATCCGGTGCAAATCTATCTGCTGAAACTCCATAAATAATATCTAAGTTAAATAATAGCCTTAGTAATTCTATGCTTTCTTTATCCATAGTATTAATATCTTTAAAAGGAAGTTCCTCATTTCCTACTCTTAAACCTTCAATGTCTTTTAATTTATTGCCTACAATCCTTATAACTTCTTCTCTAGTAAGTTCCTTGCTTAGGATAGTATTATTTAAAATTGACCCTAATTCGTAATTCTTAGATAATGATCCAAAGGACAGAGCAAAAATTTTATTGTTTAATTTAGCACTAGGATCAAACTTTTCGAAGTTTTTTCTAGCTAGGTCGGGAAAGTATAAAGCTACAAAATCCCTTTCAATCATATCCTTAGACCAGTGGTCTCCCAGTTTTTCCTCAATACTTGCAAAAGCTGTAATAGAAGTTGACAATATAATCAATATTAAAATTAAAGATAAAATTTTTTTCATCTACCTTACCCCCTCTAATATTAATTATACCCCAATATTCTGAAGAATGAGTTACATTATGATTACAAATTAATTATTATAATATAAATCTTCCGTAGGATATTCTGGATCACAAGTAATATCTATGCCA
The DNA here is from genome assembly GCA_964637035.1 of uncultured Tissierellaceae bacterium. Taxonomy (GTDB): domain Bacteria; phylum Bacillota; class Clostridia; order Tissierellales; family Tissierellaceae; genus CAZMMV01. The sequence continues at coordinate 4,326 of CAZWTU010000112.1, read as the reverse complement.
AGCTTTCTAAAAGTCTTATCATCACTTAATGTAAGTATTGTAGTTGAGTGAGCTTGACACCCTTCTAATAAGGATAATTTATCCATGGCAACCTGGGCAGTTGGATTGGTTGCTGCACAAATACTAAGGGCAATCAAGACTTCCTCACAACTTAAAGCCGTTCTTTTATTGCCTAAAGTATTCAACTTTAAGCTCATTATAGGTTCAAGTATAACTGGAGAAATAAGATGAATTTCATCAGATATATTTGCATAGTATTTTATAGCATTTAGGACAGCAGCCGCTGATGAGTTCATAACATCAGACCCTTTCCCAGTAATTATACTTCCATCTTTGAGTTCTAATCCTACAACAGGAGCAAGTTCATTATTATTTGCCTTTTCTCTTAATTTAACAGAATATTCCCTGGCAGGCATTACAACCTTTCTATCTTCTTCTTTTAAACCCAATTCCTCCATAATAAGCTTTGACCTTTGAAAAGTCTCTAAGTCCAAATATCCCTTCTTATAATCACAAGAAGTATTAAAATATCTTCTGATTACCTCTTGTTTTGAAGCTTCTTTTACAACTTCATCATCTATAATGCCAAAACCTACCCTATTAACCCCCATATCCGTAGGAGATTTGTAAATAGATTCTTCCCCAGTTATTTTTTCCACTATTCTTTTTAAAACAGGAAATGACTCAACATCCCTATTATAATTTACGGCTATTTCATTATAGGCATCAAAATGAAAACTATCTATCATATTTACATCCTTTAAATCCACAGTAGCAGCTTCATAGGCTATGTTTAAAGGGTGCTTTAATGGAATATTCCAAACAGGAAATGTTTCAAATTTAGAATAACCTGCAGAGTTTCCTCGCTTATACTCATGGTAAAGCTGATTTAAACAGGTAGCCAGTTTCCCACTAGCTGGCCCTGGTGCAGTAACTACTACAATAGGCTTACTAGTTTCAATATAGGGGTTTTGACCATAGCCTTCATCACTTACGATAGTGTCTACATCAATAGGATAACCCTTAGTAGCCCTATGTTTATATACCTTAATTCCCCTGCGCTCTAATTTATTTATAAAAATTCTAGTATCAGGCTGGTCCTCATATCTAGTAATAACAACACTATTCACATCCAATTCATATCCTCTTAAATCATCAATCAATCTTAAGGTATCAACATCATATGTTATACCAAAATCTCCCCTGATCTTGTTTCTTTCAATATCACCTGCGTATACACAAATAACAACTTCTATCTTTTCCTTTAATTTATGTAAAAGTTCAACCTTTGCATTTTCCTCAAATCCAGGCAAAACCCTTTTAGCATGCATATCAAAGAGTAACTTCCCACCAAATTCTAAATACAATTTATCATAGTTATTTACTCTTTCTAATATAAACTTTGACTGCTCTTGTAAGTATTTCTTATGATCGAATCCTATCTTCATCTTAAAACCCCTCACTTTTTTAATTCTTTTTAGCCATAATATAAACTACCCCTTTATTTTATCATATAATTTGCGGAAAATAACAAATAAGGCAAAGAATTTATAATTTATTATGAAATATGTAAAGGCTAGGTGTTTTAAACACCTAGCCAATTTATCTTAAGCAATTTAGCTTATGGACCAACTTATCTTATGGAACTAATATTACTTGACCTGGGAATATTAAATGAGGATTTTTCAAACTATTGATTTCTGCTAACTCTTCCCAAGTAGTATTGAATTTCTTTGCAATTTTCCATAGAACGTCATTTGCTACTACAGTATATTCTTCTTTTGCTTCTACT
>CAZWTU010000112.1:0-2434 GCA_964637035.1 uncultured Tissierellaceae bacterium | reverse complement strand
CTTCTGGTGCTTCTCCTACTACAGTAATTCTTCCTTCTACTGCTGGGTCAACTTCTCCCATTTCTTTGAAATATGCTATTAATGCATCTGAGTAAAGTCCACCTTCACCAGTTATTTCTTTCCCACCAAACATAGTGTATCCATCTCCACCAGTAGCCATAAAGTCATTAGTAGCTAATGAATATGTTTTTTCTAAATCTATCTCTTCTCCACCAACTAATACTTTAACTACTCTTTCACCTGCTTCTTTAGATTGATCAAATTCATACTTCATTCCAGATACATGAGGAAATCCTCCTGATTGTCCTGGATAATCCTTTACACCATGCTCTAAAGCTTGAATTAACTCTTGACCTGTTACATCTATTGTTGATATTAAGTTTGTAAATGGGAATGCCGTCAATGCATCTCCTAAAGTTATATCTCCTTCAGCAATTGAAGCTCTAATCCCACCACCATTTGTAAAGGCAATGTCTGAACCCATGGAATATACCATAGCATCAGTTACAAGATTACCTAGTGTTGTTTCACCAGTTCTAACAAATTCTCTTTCACCTACTAATTCAACCTTAGAGTTGCCAATAACTTCTTCTTTAATGATGGCATTATCTTCAAGCATTTGATCAATTACAGCTTTTACATCTTCATTTTCTTCTACTTCTAAAAAATCTTCACCTGTAAGTAAAGAAGCTTTTTTCTCTACTATTTTTCCTTCTTCTAATTTTATTTCGACTACTCCTATATTGCTTAAATATTCACCGGTTTGAACTATTAGTGTTTCTCCTACTAATTCACCTTCTTCAAATTCGTGGTGACTATGACCATCTACTATTATATCTATACCTTCTACACCTTCAGCTATATCTCTAGTAGTTACAGTGGTTGAAGAACCAACACCTATATGAGTCAAAGCAATAATTATATCTACTTCTGCTTCTTGCAAATCTGCTACTGCCTTTTTAGCAGCTTCCATATAGCCTGTGAATTCTATTCCTATAGTATTATCTGGATGAGACTTAAACTTAGTTTCATCTGTTGCAATACCAAATATACCTACCTTAAATCCTTCATATTCCTTAATAGTATAGGCATCAAAATCTCTTGTTTCATCAGCTTCATGAACTACATTAGCCGCAACCATAGGGAAATCTGCTAATTCTTTTAACTCTAATAATCTATCATAACCATAGTTAAAATCATGATTTCCAGGGACCATAACATCTACTTCTAAAAGATTCATTAAATCTACCATAGCCTTACCTTCACTAAGATTGATATCTAAAGTACCATGCAAAACATCTCCTGCATCTAGTAAAAGTACATTGCCTTTAGCCCTTAGTCCATCAACCATAGTCTTAAACTTAGCGTGACCTATGCAAGGATCTCTTTCTTCCGTACCAGCATATTCGAATCTTCCATGAACATCATTTGTATGAAGAATAGTAAGTGTTACGCCTTCTTCCTCAGCAAAAGACACCCCTGGTACAGCGGCTACCATTATTCCTACCACTAAAGCAAGTGATAAAAATAAACTTAAAATTTTTCTCTTTCTTAAATTCATTTTTTTACCCCTCCTTAAAGTTTTAAAACACCTTCATGTCTATTTTTACCCAACATGTTCCATATATAACATATTCTACATAAGTTCCTAAAGTCCTTCTTTTTTTGCAAAATATTTTATTTAAATTTGCAATAGTAAGTTTCCCAATCTCATTCTATCTATTAAATGAAGGAGGTGATAAGATGGCAATCCTAGAAATGGCAGAAAAAGTAACATTAAAAATTGAGCTTGATGGAGGAATAGTAGATGGCAAGCAGAAAGTAAACCATAAATCCTTCTCCAAAATCAAGACGGAAGCTGCAAACGAAGATTTACATGGCACAGCAACAGCTATGGCAGACCTTCAGGAAAAGAATTTGTTAGCAGTTAAAAAAATCGAGACTAGTGAATTAGCACAGGAATAGTCTAGATAATCTATAGAAAGGTGGTGATAATGTGGAGAAAACTAAACTAGAAATGGAGTTTCTAGATCAGGCTGGTAAAAAGTTTGTAATTAGCTTAGATGAACCTAGAATAGACCTTACTCCCTCAGAAGTAAGCGAGGCTATGAATACTATATTAACACACAATGTATTCAAGTCTTCAACAGGAGACCTAGAAGTAGTAAGTGATGCAAGAATAGTCACTACAACAGTAAGTACACTAGAAATATAATATAACGAGACAGGGGGACGGTTCTCCTGTCTCATTTTTATGAGACAGGAGAACCGTCCCCGCGTCCCATAGGAGGTGACAAGATGGAAGAAATGTTGTCTAGTGTGGCAAATTTAGGTTTCCCAATAGTTATATCCATATATCTACTGGTGAGAATAGAAGGGAAACTAAATCAGCTTACTAGCAGTATAATGGAACTATCTAATGCCATTGCTACTA
>CAZWTU010000111.1:0-5116 GCA_964637035.1 uncultured Tissierellaceae bacterium | reverse complement strand
TTGGTTACATATATTGTATGGAAGAGTATGAAATAGATCTAAAATAATAGCATAAGAAGAATTTTTGCTATATAGTATAACTAGGTAGGTGATGATATGAAAATACAAAATCCACACGATAAGTTCTTTAAAGAAACATTTGGAAAGGTGGAAGTGGCAAAGGATTTCCTAAATAATTATTTACCAGATAGTATAATGAGGATTGTAGAAATGGATACACTGGAGCCACAAAAAGATAGCTTTATAAACAAAGAATTGCAAGAAGTATTTTCAGATATGCTTTTTAGGGTAAATATAAATAAGAGGGAAGGATATATTTATTTTTTATTTGAGCATAAAAGTTATACCAGTAAAAATATTTCTTTTCAACTACTTAAGTATATGTTAGAAATTTGGGAAAGCAAAATGAATAAGGAAAGAATACAAGAACTGCCAATAATAATACCTTTAGTCATATATCATGGGAAAAACAAGTGGAATATAAGTACCAACTTAGGGGAAATGATAAATGGATATAAAGAACTCCCCGAGGATGTAAGAAAATATATTCCAGAATATGAATATTTGCTTTATGATATATCAGGGTATACAGACGAAGAAATAAAGGGTGGAGTAATAAATAAAATAGTAATGACAACACTAAGGGATATACAGACAAAAGATATAGAAGGAGTAATAGAATCTATCTATAAAATGATAGAATATCTTATTGAATTAGAGGATAAGCAAACAGGCATAGAATACTTTGAAACTTTAATGAAATATGTATTTAATGCAAGAGTTGATTTGACTAAAGAGGCTATTATTAAAGTGATGGATAAAATTGAAAGCACTTATCCAGAAGGGAGTGATCTAGTTATGACTTTAGCTGAAAAGTTTAGAGAAGAAGGTAAAGAGAAAGGCATAGAGATAGGTGAAGTAAAATCACTTATAAAAACTACTATAAGGCTGTTAACTAAGAAGTTTGGGGTATTACCTGATAAAACAAAAGAAAAAATATCAAAATTAGATGCTGACACTTTAGAAATTATAATAGTTGAAATTTTTGAATACAAAAGTTTAGAGGATATTAATAAATATCTGTAAAATAATATAGATTTAAAAATACAGAGTCCGAAGGTTCTAAAATGGTTCTAAAAGCTTTTATACACAGAATAATATAGCATATATTAAATAATATGAATAATAGGAGTGTTGGAAAATACACATTGTATATTTAAATAAATATAGGAATGTTGAGTGGGAGTAAGTGGTCTAGACCTTGGAATGGCTAAATATAGCCGTTACAAGGTCTTTAGTTTTTCAGAGGGTTCTAAAAAGGTTCTATCGGGTACCGAATGGTTGCTGATACATTAAATAAAGTAGGTATATTTATGATATTTAAAAGGATTTTAAATAAATATAATAGCCTGAAATAAATAGGATTTATATTTTATAATTTGAGGATATATTATTTATCTTGACTTATGTGCTAAAATAAAATATAATATTAGCACGAAGGACAAAAAAAGGAGGCGAAATCATGACTAGTATTGAGAAGTTAAAAATGCTTATTGAAAAACATGATGGCGTTATTACTACAAAATTAGCTGATAAAAACAATATACACAGAGAATATTTAAGGGAGTTAGTTAGACTTGGAGATATAGAAAGGGTAGGTCATGGTATTTATATTACACCTGATGTTTGGGAGGACCAACTAATGATTCATCAGCTAAGAAGAAAAATTATATATTCCCATGAAACGGCCTTATATTTAAATGACTTAACAGATAGGGATCCATTACAATATGTTGTTACCGTACCACATGGTTATAATCCAACAAGGTTAAAAAATGAAGGATTAGTTGTTCATACAGTTAAGAAAGAATTATTCGAATTAGGTGTATGCACTAAAGAAACTAGTTTTGGAAATAAGGTAAAGACATATGACATGGAGAGGACAATTTGTGATATTTTAAGAGATAGAAATAATCAAGATCCAGCTGTAGTTAACGATTCAATTAAGAGATATTTAAATAAAAAGGATAAAGACCTAAACAAACTTATGAAGTATGCAGGACTTTTAAGAGTTGAAAATGTCATTCGTCCTTATTTGGAGGTATTACTATGAAGACATCAACTCAATTAAAAGCCTTAATTCGAAATTTATCAAAGGATAAGGATATAAAAGCTGAGATTCTACTCAGAAACTTTATGCTTGAGAGATTACTCGAAAGAATTTCAATATCAAAATATCGTAATCAGTTTATTCTTAAAGGTGGTATGTTAATAGCTGCAATTGTAGGTGTTGATGCTCGATCAACTATGGATATGGATGCAACAATTAAAGGTTTTGAGTTATCAGAAGAAGAGTTAGCTAAGGTATTCAACAATATTTTAGCTGTACCAATTGATGATGGTGTATCTATGACCCTTAGGAAACTTGAATCTATTCGTGATGAATCGGATTATCCAGGAATAAGAGTTTCAATTAATGCGATCCTAGATAAGACCAGACAGACTATGAAAATAGATATTACAACAGGAGATAAAATAACTCCTAAAGCTATAGAATATTCTTTTAAATTATTACTAGAGGATCGTACTATTTCAATTCTAGCGTATAACCTAGAAACTGTATTTGCTGAGAAGATGGAAACTATATTATCGAGAGGTACCACTACTACTAGAATGCGTGACTATTATGATATTTATATTCTATCAACCTTACATGAGAAGGAACTAGATGATAATACATTTAAAAAAGCTTTTAAAGAAACTGCAATTCATCGAGGGAGCTATGAAAATATAATTAATAATGGTTCGGAATATATTCAGATGATTGAAAGTTCAACAATATTATCAAGATTATGGGATCAATATCGGTCGAAAAATGAGTATGCATCAGAAATAGAATGGAATGATACCTTAGAAAGTGTAAAAAAAGTATTTAATAAAATTCAAACAAATTGACATTGGTGCTAATATAATATTATTTAGTAGCACAAATGTCAAAAACAATCAGAAATATTTTGATTTGGTAGATGATTTTCCAGATCCAACCTAGGATTTATGGGAAGATTTTATCAAAATTAACCAATCCAACAGACACTGTCTGTTGAATCTTAAACTGAATATATTTAAATGATAGATAGAGTCCAATTCCTGGGCTCTTTTTTAATACCAAAAAAGGAGGTCTCATATGTCTAAAGTAACTGCAATAGTAAATCAAAAAGGTGGAGTTGGGAAGACAACAACAGCATTAAATCTAGGTTATGCACTTTCAGAAAACAATAAAAAGGTTCTTTTAATTGATTTCGATCCACAATCCAGTCTAACCTCAGCATTTGGATATAATGCTGAAAATAAAGATAACATAGAAACATTAATGACTTTAGCAATAGAAGAAGAGGAAATTATAGGAAAGGAAAGTTATATATTAAATATAAAGGAGAACTTAGATTTGATACCTTGCTCATTGGAGTTATCAGGAATTGAAATGGGTTTAGTGAATGTTATGAGTAGGGAACTAATTTTAAAGTCAATTATAGAAGAAATAGAGAATGACTACGATTATATACTAATAGATTGCTCTCCTAGCCTTGGGATGCTTACCATAAACGCCTTAGCTGCATGTAATACAGTACTTATACCTGTAACACCAGAGTATCTTTCAGCTAAGGGATTAGCCCTTCTAATCAATAACATAAAAAGAATAAAGAAAAGATTAAATCCTACCATAGAAATAGATGGAATACTAATTACAATGATAGATGAAAGGACTAATCTCTCAAAGAATATGGTAGATGTATTAAATCAATCTATAGAATTAATTAAAGATAAGTTTGCTTTAGAAATTAAAATATTTGAAGGGAGAATACCTAGATCAGTAAGAACAGGTGAAGCAATACTAAACAAAAAAAGCATTATAGAATATGAACCTAAGAACAAGGTATCAAAGGCCTATCAGAACTTTGCAAGGGAGTGGAGCCATGAAAAAGAATAGTATAATAAATTTAAATGAAATGTTTGGTTTGGAAGATGAAGAAGCAATGTTAATAGTCACAGAAACCAATCTAATACAAAGGGCCTTTTCAGAATTAAGCCATTCAGAAAAAGCAAGAATTCTAACAGAAAGACATAATGCAATAAAGGAACAAGGTAAAAGAATCGACTTAATAAACGAAATTGAAATGTTATCAAACACTGATGAAATAGACGAGGAGTCTGATTTGGGCAGAATCTGCCCACAAACAGAAACTAGGGGTAAAATAGCCAATAAATATGATCTTTCTCCTAGAAATGTATCTAATTATATAAGAATAGATACTCTACTTCCAGAATTGAAACAAAGATTAGACAATAATGAAATACCATTTACTTCAGCAGTAGATTTATCCTTCTTAAAAGAAACAGAACAAGAAATCGTAGAAACAATATTAGATGATTATGGCTTTAAAGTGGATTTAAAAAAGTCAGAAATATTAAAGGCTTTTGCCCAGGGAAGAAGCTTTAAATATGAAAAGGCTCATGAAGTATTATCAGGTAAATATTTTAATAAACCTAAAAAGGTTAAGAGTTTCAAGTTAAAGCCTAAGTTAATCAGCAAATATTTTAAAGAAAATCAAACACAAAAAGAAATAGAGGAAATTATAGAAAATGCATTAGAACAATATTTCCTACAAGAGGGAAAATAACTTATTAATATAGAAGTAGTGAGACTTAAAGGGGGTATATAAAAAATGAGGAAATTACTAGTAACTATATATTTTGATGTTGACCATGATAAGATTGATGAAAAAAGAGATTTTGATAGATTTATATTAGAATCAGATAATATTGGTTTTAAAAGAAAATTATTCGAAATATTTGATAGAAAAAAGTATTCCTGGGATGATTATCAAAAGATTAAAAGAGGATATAAACCCATTATGAGTATAGAGCAATTAGACCTAACTGATTTAGAAGTATTCTCAACTAAAAAATTGACCTTAGAAGTTAATAATATGGAAGATATCGAACAAGAATTAGGAATTTAAAAGTGGGTGAAAATAATGGGTTATAAAAAACTAAAGTTTACAGATGAAGAATTAGAACATGCCAATAATATTGATTTAATAGACTATGCAAGAAA
>CAZWTU010000110.1:0-5130 GCA_964637035.1 uncultured Tissierellaceae bacterium | reverse complement strand
CTGGAAATTTACCTGCATAATGTTCTATTAAGATTCCCATAAATCTTTCCATACTACCATATATTGTTCTATGAATCATTACTGGTCTTTTTCTTTCATTGTCTTGATCTATATAGGTCATATCAAATTTCTCCGGCATTTGGAAATCAAGTTGTATAGTTCCACATTGCCAAGTTCTTCCTATAGCGTCTTCTAATTGGAAATCTATCTTAGGACCATAAAATGCCCCGTCCCCTTCATTTAGTATATAATCTATTTCTTTTTCTTCCAAGGCTTCTATAAGGCCATTAGTAGCTATTTCCCATTGTTCATCTGTACCCATGGAGTCTTCAGGTCTTGTAGACAGTTCTATATGATATTTAAAACCAAATACTTCATATATATAGTCTGCTAACTCTATTACTCCTATTAGTTCTTCTTTTATTTGGGATGGCAAAGCAAATATATGAGCGTCATCTTGAGTAAAGGATCTTACCCTCATAAGTCCATGTAATGCACCAGAAAGTTCATGTCTGTGAACTAGACCCAGTTCCCCCCACCTAAGTGGCAGGTCCCTATAACTATGCATCTGTGACTTATAAATCAATATAGAACCTGGACAGTTCATTGGTTTTATAGAATAATCATTTTCATCTATCTTAGTGAAATACATATTCTCTTTATAATGTTCCCAATGTCCCGACTGATGCCAGATAGATTCATTTAATATAAGTGGAGTTTTTATTTCTCCATAATCTCTCTTAACATGTTCTTCCTTCCAAAAATCCTCTAGTATGTTTCTTAAGACCATACCCTTTGGATGGAAAAATGGAAATCCTGGTCCTTCTTCGTGCATACTAAATAGGTCTAGTTCTCTTCCAAGTTTTCTATGGTCTCTCTTTTTAGCTTCTTCCAACCTGTGAAGGTATTTTTCTAATTCCTTTTTCTTTTCATAAGTTGTTCCATAAATCCTTTGTAACATTTTATTATTCTCATCTCCACGCCAATAAGCCCCAGCAATACTTAAAAGTTTAATTGCTTTAACTTTCTTAGTGTCATAAAGATGAGGTCCGGCACAAAGGTCAGTAAAGTCGCCTAGGGTATAAAATGAAATAATTTCATCTTCTGGTAAGTTTTCTATTAAGTCTACTTTATATACTTCATCCCTTTCCTTGAAATATTCTAAAGCATCATTTCTGGACATTTCAAATCTTTCCAGTACATGACCTTCCCTAGCTATTTTCTTCATTTCCTTTTCTATTTCTTCTAAGTCCTCTGGAGTAAACCTGTGTTCAGTGTCAAAGTCATAGTAAAATCCATTATCAATAGATGGTCCTATAGCAAATTTAACCCCTGGAAAAAGGTTCTGAACTGCAAGGGCCATTATATGGGCTGAAGTATGCCAAAATATTGACTTACCTTCCTTATCTTCAAATTTCAAAACATTAAAAGTAGCATCTTCATTTACTTTTTCCTGCATTCCCCTTGTCTCTCCATTGACCACTGCCCCCATGGCTACCCTTGCCAATCCTTCAGATATATCTTTTGTTATATCAAAAACAGATACACCTTTATTATGTTCTCTTACTGCACCATCTGGTAGTGTAATTTTTATCTTTTCCATTTTTCTCCTCCTAAAAAAATTAAGCCTTTCATACCTACATTTACATGTAGGGACGAAAGGCTAAGCTTCGTGGTTCCACCCTAATTACTTCTCGAATTATATAACGCTAATAAGCGGAAATCTTTAGTCTATTATAAGATTTAAGATTCGGCTCCAGGTTAGTTTTCATATATCTTTGTCTTAAGGAAACTTCCAGCCTAGATTTCCTCTCTCTTAAAGCCTATAATATATTACTCTTCCTATCTACACCTATTATATTTAATTAAAATTCATTTTACACTTAAGTTTTCCTTCTGTCAAGGATATACTTATATATACCTTGTATTTACTCTTTTAAACATTTAATTAAGTCTTCCATGGAAATATTTTTTTGTTCCCCTGATTTCATGTTTCTAAGGGAATAAGTTTTATTTTCAACTTCATCTTGGCCTAATATTATTACATAAGGAATATTTAACTTATCAGCATATCCAAATTTTTTACCCATCTTTGCCTTATCTAAATAAACCTGGGAATAAATCCCTTCTTCTCTTAAAGTATTTACAGTGGAGACCCCTTCATCCATAAATCCTTTCATAGGTATAACTAAAGCTTTGCTTAAAGATTTTTCCTTTGCTTCTATTAAATCTGCCTCTTTTAACTGGAAGAATAACCTAGTAAGTCCTATGGATATACCTACTCCTGGTAACTTTTGTTTAGTATAATGATTAGCTAAGTCTTCATATCTTCCTCCAGAACAAACAGATCCTATGGAAGGATAATCATCTAAGAGAGTCTCGTACACTGTACCTGTATAGTAATCTAATCCCCTAGCAATAGTAAGTTCAATCTTATAATTTTCCTTAGGAACTCCAAATAACTGTATATACTTATTTACAAGCTTTAGTTCTTCTAATCCCTCTTGGAAAATTTCATTATCAATATTCATATTTTTAAGACTTGCTAGTATTTCTTCATTGCTTCCCTTAATTTCAATAAATGATTTTATTTTTTCTATTGTTTCTTTATTAATTTCTAATTTTTCAAGTTCCTTTTCTATTCCTTCTATGCCTATTTTATCAAGTTTATCTATAACCCTAAGTACTAAGCTTGTGTCCTCTATATTAATACTTTGAAAAAACCCTTTTAGTAATTTCCTATTATTAATCTTAATAGTAAAGCTATCAAAGCCTAAATCTTTAAAAGTAGAATAAATAATACTAGGTATTTCTGCATCATTAATAATATCTAAAGAATTGTTTCCAATAATATCGATATCACATTGATAAAACTCTCTAAATCTTCCTCTTTGATTTCTTTCTCCTCTATAAACCTTGCCTATTTGATATCTTCTAAAGGGAAATTCAAGTTCAGAATAATGTTGTGCAACATATCTAGCCAGGGGTACAGTTAAGTCAAATCTTAAAGACATATCTGTGCTTCCTTTTTCAAATCTATAAACTTGATTTTCCGTTTCTCCACCGCTTTTTACAAGCAAAACTTCTGATTTTTCAATTATAGGAGTATCCATAGGAAGAAAACCAAACTTTTCATAATTTCTTCTTATTGTATCTCTCATTTCATTAAACAATATTTGATCTTCTGGTATCAATTCCATAAAACCTGGTAAAATTGATGGTTTAACTATATTTTTATTCATAATTACCTCCATTACATTCTTTTGTCTTATGATATCAGATTTATTGTATAATTTCCAATAAATAAAAGAAGTTGAATTAATCAACTTCTATCCATTTACTAAATTTGCTTTTAGGTTTTTTATTACACAGTTTACATCCAGCACAAAACTCCACTTTTTCCTGGAATACTTGGGTAATAACAGTTACTAATTCCTCCTCTAATTCCTCTTCTACATGAACAATTAGCTTTAATGGAGATAATACAATTAAGGCACTAATAATTAAATCTGCCCTACTCATTCCCTCATAATATAGATCTTTCTCTAATTCTTTTATAACCGTATCTTTTATTTCTTTATTATCTTTGTCTAGCATATAATATCCATCATTATTTACTATTAAGTTTACCAATTCAGTTTTGGGTTCTTGTATCTCTATAAAATATTGTAACATACCTATAAATTCTTCATATTCTTTTTCTGTTTCTAATACACTTATGCCCATTTCTATAGAAATGTCTATGATATATAAGAAATCTTGTAACCTGAATCTTACAAATCCATCTATTATTATAGAATTATTTTCCATTAAATAATCTATTATGTCTTCTACAATTCTATTTTTTTCTATCAAAAAGCAATCCTTATTTTTCAATATAGAGTGCGCTGATAACCATATTTTTTCTTTTTCTATCTTACAGTAATCATCACAAATTTTATTTACTCTTTCTTTTATTAAATCTTTAATATAAATATTTATGATAATATCACTAACTAAATTTCCAATCTTTGAATAAAGTGTTATATCATGATTAAGCTTTTTTCTTTCAGAGGAAAGTAGAAATTCAAATCTTTTTTCATAATCTTCTTCTTGAATATCTATTTTAGAATTAGATAGATGTTGGTTTATCAATGATTTTATTTCTTCCTTGCTAGTGTCTCCACTAATTTTTATAGCTTCCATCTGTATCACTTCCTTCTTTTACTAGTATGTGCGCAGATATACTACATATACTATATAAAGACTTACTTTATTGGCAATATAGAGTAATAAATGTACCAATATCCATTATTTTTTTATCAGATAAAAATTTTAATTCAACATTATTTTTCTTGAAAAAATCCAATATTTGATTTTTATTAGGGTGGTCTTTTAAGGATCCTGAGATAATTGATTTATTATTAGATAAACTCCCATTACTACCACCTATAAAACCATACTCTTGAGATTCTAATAGTATATGCCCAGGTTCTATTAATAATATTTCATATCCTAAATCTGTTAGTTTTATATATATAGGAAGGTCCGAAGTTATTCCTATATCATTATTTACTATAGATAAAGAGCATTTAGAATACCCTTGCTTAACATCTACAAGCTTAATTCCTTCTTGTATTAGATGATGTTTTAAAATTCTATCAGTGTGTTGAAAGTTATGAATAGCTATATTCCATAGCCTTCCTACATTATATGCAATATCATTTGGATATTTACAATTTAATAGTTTTTCTCCTTTAATAATATTAATATTTTTATTTTTCAATTTGCCTTTATAATAGTCGAAAACATTTGGAGCTATTACTAGTGTATTATAATTTACAGGATGAATAACTATATCAGGATGATAAGAGATACTTTCATGAACCTCTTCACATTTTATAGTTTTAATTATTTCTAATCCTAGTTTCTTTAAATTATTTTCAATTTCCTTATCTATTCTACCATCTACTATTACCAAATTGGCAGATTTTATTGGAACAAATGGATTCATGATTTTTCCTCCTAAATCATTTAATTTTATATAATAAAAACTCTAGAATGCATGCATTCTAGAGTTTTTATTATTTTGCTTATGGAGGCGGCACCCAGATTTGAACTGGGGGTAAAAGCTTTGCAGGCTTCTGCCTT
>CAZWTU010000109.1:2700-5136 GCA_964637035.1 uncultured Tissierellaceae bacterium | reverse complement strand
ATTAAGCCTCTTTCCTGTGAGTCTTCAATTACATATTTCATGAGTTTCCAAAGTTCATCAGAGGATTTTTCCACTGGAGATATCCTTTTATAAATATCTTCCTTGTCTACATTATATTTTTTCCAAGTACCACCATTATTCTTGTAATTACTTAGCATAGGCTGAATTCTATCCATGGAAGCTGCGAACAAAGCTTCTGGGGTTTCCATCTCTTCAAATTCATCCCATAGAGCCCTTAGTTCTGTGCCCTTTTCCTCATCTAGCATTCCGTATATTTTATCCGCAGCCTTAAGCTCCCTTTCTCTTTTATCATTGTTTCCTTCTACATCATAGCAAAATGTATCCCCTGCGTATATCTCTACTAAATCATGGATTAATAGCATTTTAACTACTTTAAAAATATTTATTTTCTCATTTGAGTATTTCTCTAATACAATTGCCATAAGAGAGATATGCCAAGAATGTTGAGCATCATCTTCCCTTTGGTCTACTCCTATAACACTAGTTTGTCTTAATATAGTTTTCATTTTATCAATTTCCACTATAAAGTCTATATCCTTCATAAGTCTGTCATTAATCATAGCTTCATCTCCTAAAATTATTTTAAAAAATTAATATATTTATTATATCATAAATAGTCCATTTTAAGCTTAAATTTCCAAGTAATTATATAATTTGTCCATAGCATAATATCTAAATCAAAGTGTCAAAATAGAATTATCACAATATAATGGAGGAATAAAATGAAAAATCTTATGTATGTTATTTTACCATTAAGTCTTTTTATATCTCCTGTACTCAAGGAAGCAAATATAAATGATGTCCCCATAATTAACAATAATGGATTTAGAGATGAAGTAGATATATTGTTGGATAATGTAAAAGATAACTATGATATACCTGATGTGTCAGGCCCTATAGACAATTTCCCTTGGAAAAATGATCTTGATTTTTTAAAGGCAAAGGAAAAGCATAATACCCCTTTTCTAATGGCAGGTTTTTGTGCGGTTCTAAATAACCCTTTACCAGGCGAGGAATATAATGTAAAACTGGCCAGTGAAAAGATAAATGGGTTGGTGGTTCAACCATCTGAAATCTTTTCACAAAACATGTCCATAGGACCTTATACTAAGCTTAGAGGCTATCAAACAGGCGCCTCTTATACAGGTGGGGACATTATAATGACTGAAGGTGGTGGAGTATGCAAGATTGCTACTACACTTTATAATTTAACTGTATTAGCTAATCTTGAAGTTGTAGAAAGGCATCATCACTCTATGCCAATAAATTATGTCCCCTATGGTCAAGATGCTACTGTTGCCTATGGTATTAAAGATTTTAGATTTAAAAACACCAGTGAAGGCTCTATTCTCATTTGGTCTAAAATGATAGGAAACAGACTTTATATGGCTTTCTATGGTAATGAGAAGCCCCCTAGAATAACTTGGAACCATGAAATCAGTAATATTACAAAAGCTAGCACAAAATATATAACCAATAAAGATATTCCTAAGGGTGAAATAAAAGTAATATCAAATGGAATGGATGGGGCTACAGTAAAATCTACTATCACTATATTTTACAATAAGGATCATTATATCATTAAAAATATGGGAATAAGCAATTACTTACCCTTAAGAAGAATAATAGAAATGAATTAATTGAATTTTTTTACAACTAATGGGTATATCTATTATAAGTTTGAAATTATATGAAATGAATTATGGCAAGGAGGTTTAAAATGGATAAAGAAAAAAGAACTTTAAAAGAAAAAAACAATAAATCTGCAACTGGTTCTTACAAAATGCATAAAGATTCCAAATTGGAAAACACCCAGACAGACATATATTATAATACAAAAGAAAAACTAAAAGATTCAAAAGTTGCTATTCCAACTGAAGATGCAGTAGAAGAAGCAAAGGAATGGGTAGATGATATAAATAAAATGTAGCTGAATTTCAGCTATATTTTATTGTAATAATTTATACTAAAATAGCCATACTAATCCTATAGATATATGAAAGGATGATGGTATGGAAAACCCTAGGGCAATTTCTGAAATATTGACACAGGCTAAAAAGATTGAAGAAAATAATTTTTCTAACATGGAACATTTTACAAGTATTAGTATGCTTCTCACATCCTCTGATCTTGGTTCAACTAAGGATAAAGAACTATCAAATAAATTTAATACATTAAACAGGAAAATGGAAGATATAAACCAATTAACATCTGATTTGTTGGATGAATTAGCTTCTAAAAATAATTAAATTGATCACAGTGACCCCTAAGTAAAAATCATCCTATGGATTAATCCATAGGATGATTTTTATAGAAATCTACCCTTTCCTCTAATGTAGGATGGGAATGATACCATAACTTATATATATTACTAGGTCTAGGAAGACCTAAACTTTCCTTGTATAATTTTTCCAT
>CAZWTU010000109.1:0-2600 GCA_964637035.1 uncultured Tissierellaceae bacterium | reverse complement strand
AGTAATAATATGCTTGCAAAAGAGCTTAGAATAATATTTTTCCATATATGATTCTCCACATAATGACCTATTTCATGGGAGGCTATGCTGAGTATCTCACCTTCCTCTAAATTATTGATAGTTGTATCCCAAAATACAATTCTTTTAGAATGAAGTATTCCCGTCATATAAGCATTCATAGTCTTAGTATCCTTAGATTTATCTACAACATATATACTGGCGTCATCTATACCTGCCTTACTTAAGACCTTTTCTATTTGCTGACCTAAATTTTCATCTTCTAAAGAAGTGTATTTATTAAATATAGGATCAATAATTACTGGTGAGAGAAAAACCATAAATATAATAACTGGAATTACCATTAGTGATAATTGTAACCACCAAGTTTTAGGACTTCTGGCTATTAGATAAAACGGGATAAAGACAAATAAGGATAAGCTTAATTTATTTACTAAAAATCCCTTTAATGTAAGTTCAATCCATCTTGAAAATACCTGATTTGACAATCCGTATTTATGCCTTAAAACAAATGACCCATAATAATTAAAGGGTAAATTGATTAAAAACATTAGGGTGAAGAAAATTCCACCATAAAGAAGTCCTGTTACAAATAATGATCTTCCATCATCAACAAAATATCTAATTCTATAGGATAATCTTGAAGTAAGGAATAATATTGGTATTAAAAATTGCAGTATCAGTTTGACTGCCCATAGCTTTAGACTATCCTTTCTTAAACTATATACATCCTCAGATAATTCTGGATAATCTACTCTTAATTGCCCCATATTTTTATATTCACTTATCATTACTATTAAAATAAAAATCAATAAAATTGCAAAAAACGCAATAATAGTTAGTCTTAATCTTCTATCCACAATTTCACCCCTATTATATAATTTCTTATTTTACTTATTCCTATTCAATTTACTGTTAATTTATGATTATATGTATGGAATACAAATAATAGAATGTATATACTTTTATATTAATATAAACATTGCACTTTTACAATAATAAAAGCATGAAACCACTGAAAAAGCTCTTATTCTGTCATCCTGTGCTTGTCGAAGGATCTAAACATATTAAAAACACAAGATTCCTCCCTACGCTCTGAATGACAAGATAGTGAAATTAGGATTTTTCTATTCATTATAAGAAAAGCCTAGAACTTTTAAAATTAAAAGTTCTAGGCTTTTGAGCTTTATATCTTTATAAATCTATTTTCTTTTCTATTAAATACCCTGTACCTAAAAATGCTGCTATAGCAAATACTATTTGCATTAATTGACTAAATATATTCATACTAGGCATAAGGGGATTTATATCATAATAATGGAGTATTTTAAAAGTATCAAAATCTAAATAGTAGGGTAGGATTTTTCCAACTTTTACTGCTAAATAATTGGTAAGTACACTTAATACTATAAATATAATAAACCATACTCCCCCAACCTTTTTATTTCTAATAGAAACCCTACTTAATGCCATTGAAAAATATATCAATATTAAAGTGGTAGCTACTGATAATATTCCACTAACTATTGCGATGGAAAGTAGATTAGTTCCTATATATTCTTTTAAACCTCGAAATAATTCAAACCATTGGCTACCATGCAAGATTGTAGTTAGTATTACATTATATAAGACCATTCCAATACCTAGTATTCCATACCATAGCATTGATACAATAAGCTTGGATCCAAGTATCTGATTTCCCGTTAAAGGTAATGTAAAGGTTAAATAACCCCTATCCTCATATAATTCTTTTCTAAATGAACCTATTATATAGAAAAAAGCAGCAATAAAGGCTCCAAATATAACCAAAGTTAGGAGTAAAGCCACGATTCCTGTCATCCCATTCATATGAGTGGGAGAATCGAGATTATTTAACTCCTTTAACACAGTTAACTGTATAATAGTTGATGCAATTATTACTGTAGCTAATATTCCCAAGATAAACTTATAAGTCCCTTTTATTTCATATTTCATATATTTTTTCATTTTTTTCCCTCCTATTCCGCAAATATTTCTTTATATAAATCATCTATTTGCATCCCTTTTTCTTCCCTTAACTTCTCAGCATTTCCCTTAAGGCATACTTCCCCTTCTTTTAGAAACACTACTTCATCAAACACACTTTCTATATCTCTAACTAAATGTGTAGTTATTAGCATGGTGCTATCTTTATTATAATTTTTAATTATTGCATCAAGGATTTGATCTCTTGCTATTGGATCAACACCTGCTATGGGTTCATCTAGTACATATAACTTTGCCTTCCTTGACAATACAAGGGTTAAATTTAATTTTTCTTTCATTCCCTTGGAAAAGGAAGTAACTTTTGCATTTTTATCTAATTTCATAAATTCTAAAAGCTCATAAGCCCTATCTTCATCAAAGTCTTTATAAAAATCCTTATAAAAATTTATTGAATCCTGGGCACTCATCCACTCATATAAGAAATTTCTATCTGGTAAATAAGATACTATAGATTTTGTATAGACTCCTGGCTTTTCCCCATCTATTAATACTTCTCCCTTTGATTGCCTTAATATACCTGTAATTATTTTAATTAAAGTAGTTTTCCCACTACCATT
>CAZWTU010000108.1:0-5161 GCA_964637035.1 uncultured Tissierellaceae bacterium | reverse complement strand
ACTATATTTACTACAGTAACACCTGCCATGGCTAATCAAATAGCTGTAAAGATGCCAGCTACAATACATGAAAAAGAAAATATTACTCCAATTTCATCAGGAGTAACCCACCAACATATACAAAAGTTTACCACCCTTGGCTGGTGGAATATTAATGTTTTAAGAGTTGATTTAACTGATCCTTTTACGGATATTCAAGGTTTATTTAGTGAAAAAGGTATATCTAGTAGAGATCGAGTGAGTTCAATGGTTGATAAGTCTAATGCAGTAGCTGGTATCAATGGGGATTTCTTTAACTATACTCCTGTGGGAGTAAGTTTAGGTTCATTAATTAATAAGGGTGAAATTATTTCAACACGTGGTGATGATGCAGATCCTCTACCAGGTATTTTTGTAGATTTTATGAATAATGCTAAAATAGATTATTTGGACACAAAAACTACCCTAACTAATTTAACTACAGGTGCCGCACTACAGGCAAGCCTAGTTAATAGTGTGAGACAAGAATTTAATATACCTATTATTTTAACTCCTAAATGGGGAGAAAAATCAATTGGTAAAAGATATAATAATGATTTAGTAGAAATAGTGGTAGAAAATGACATTGTTGTAGATGTAAGAGATAGTGATTATGCAATTGATATTCCTAAAAATGGCTATGTAGTAGTTGCTCGAGGGGCAAATGGGGATAAATTAAGAAATTATTCAGTTGGAGATCGTCTTTCATTTACTATGGAAAGTAATATAAATATTAAAGACATAAAGTTTTCAGTTGGTGGTGGGGGTTATATTCTTAAGGATGGGCAAGTGAATAAACCTGAGATAGCTGCAGCTGGAAATCATCCAAGAACTGGGATAGGAATAAGTAAGGATGGAAAAGAGTTAATACTAGTTACTATAGATGGTAGGGGAACTTCTTTTAAAGGAGTAGGTCAAGATATGTTTGCCTCCATTTTAAGGAGTTTAGGTGCCTATAATGCTATAAACCTAGATGGTGGTGGTTCTACTGCAATGGCTATTAAGCCACTGGACAAGGATAAATCACAAGTAGTAAACACTCCTTCTGATAATGGGGAAAGATATGTTGTTAATGGAGTTGGTGTTTTTTCCAATGCTCCCATAGATAAGCTAGCTTATTTTAAAGTTTCAACTAATGACAATAAGATGTTTCCAAATACAGGGAGAATATTATCTGTGAAGGGATATGACAAGTATCATAATCCTGTTGAAGTTGATCATTCTAAATTAGTTTTCAATTATGAAGGAGAAAAAGGTGTAATGGATGGAGCTAGTACTTTCAAAGCCCTTGCCCCTGGTGATACTACGGTAGTAGTGAGTCATATAGATAATGAAGATATTAAGGGTGAAATAAATTTAAAGGTTTTAGGTGAAGCTGTAGATATAGTTTCAAAGACTTCTAATTTATATCTTGACACAAATAGTGAAGTTAATCTTCCTATGTTTTTTGGAATAGATGCAAATGGAGTTGAAGCTGCCATACATCCAAGGGATTTAAACTTTGAAATTATAAATGATCTTGGTAAAATTGAAAATAATGCATTTCATAGTGGCGATAAAATAGGTGCTGGTATAATATCAGCTAAACTAGGTAATGGAGTTGAAAACATTAGGTTTTCAGTAGGTTCTTATGATATCTTAATTCATGATTTCAATTCCTTGGATAATGTTGAATTTTCTTCTTATCCTGAACTAGTAAAGGGCAGTATTTCTCCTGGTCTTGATTTTAAAGTGGGATCTTCTTCTTTAAAATTAAACTATGACTTCTCCCAAGGAGATATGACACGAGCCGCATATATAGACTTTTTAGATGGGGAAGAAGTGGGTATGCCTATAAAGGGGACTCCTACTAGCTTAAGTCTATGGATTAAAGGCGACAAGAGCGGTTCTTGGCTAAGGGGAACAGTTTTAGACAGCAAAGGCAAGGAACATATAATTGACTTCCATAAATCAATTGATTGGACGGGTTGGGAGTTTAAGACAACTAAGCTTCCTAATAACATATCCTATCCTATAAGATTAAAAAGAATATATGTGGCTGAAACAAATCCAGCTAAGAAAACAATAGGTGAAATAAGTATTGATGGACTAACAGGTGGTTATCCTCCTAATTTAGGGGATTTAAAGATACCTAGTCCAACTACTTTCAAAGATAAGTCCAATGTTAAAAAGGAAATACAAAATAATGGTTACTCCTTTTCCGTAGCTATGGAGCCTAAGGGAATAAATGAATTAGTAAAATATGATGCCTTATCTCAAATAAAACAAAAGATGCAGAAACAAGATCTAGCCATATTCTTAAATGGTTTATCCGGTGATTTTGCAAAATCTCTAGGAAACAAAGACTTCTTTGATGCTTCTGGGGATTATAAAGGGAAAAGATTTAAAGATGGATTCTTTATACATGTGGATACCAAATTATATGGCATTAGGGCAACTAATCCTAAACAATGGAACCACTTGTTTTATAGCATAAATAATACTGATAAAAATAATATCTTTTTATTATTAGATACTCCTGTATGGGGTGGTAATGGATTTAAAGATACTTTAGAAGCTGAATTCTTTCATGAATATTTATTAGAGAATAAGGCAAAGGGTAAAAATATATTTGTAATCCATGGTGGAAACTCTAATTCTACCCTCCTTAAGGATGGTATTAGATATCTTGGATTAGATACAAGGGCAATTGCAAATCCTGACAACATTTATAACTTATCTTCTATAGATTTTGTAGTAAATGGGTCAGAAATAACATATCAGCTAAATCCTATGTTCAAAAAATAGATGACCTCTAGTTAGAAGTAAAAAAGAAGCCCTAGGGCTTCTTTTTTATTTCGATATTAGGTCATGTATTTTGTTTTATATTTGAATGTTTTCTCTTTTTAGCTGTTGGTACATCATTTGTGCTATTCCTATACCATTGTCTCCCTTTGAGGCTTCCTTGGATAATTCTTCTGTATACATTTCTTCAAATATCTTACTTCCTTGGGATTTTTCAATTAGGCCATTATCCGGGATTGTCTTTTGCATTTCTTTTAGCAACATATTTAAAAATATTCCTTCAAATTCCTTACAAACTTCCATTAGCTTTTGGTCATCTTTTTCTTTATCTAGATTTTCTAATTTCTTACCAGTTAATGAAGGGTCCTTTGAATCCATTATTATATTATTAATATTATTAATTGGTGACATATCCACTTAATTCACCTCTTTATCTTTTTAGGTTGTTTGCCATTTGCATCATTTCATCTGATGTAGTTATGGTTTTAGAGTTTATCTCGTAAGCTCTTTGTGCTGTTATCATCTTTACCATTTCATCTACTACCTGAACATTAGATGATTCCAGGTAACCTTGGGTTATCCTGCTATCCATTTCATCGTCCTCTAAAAACATTGGGTCTCCAGATGCAAGAGTTTCACTATATAAGTTTTGTCCTTCTGTTTGGAGTCCTTGAGGATTCATAAAGTCAACTATCATAAATCTTCCCAGTTCAATGGTTTCATCATCTTCATCCAGAGCATATATGTATCCCATTTCATCTACTGCTATATCCTTTAATCCTGATTCTAATATTATTAGATCATCATCTTCAGAAATTACATAATAACCTTCGCTAGTTACTAAAGCTGCTTCGTCTCCATCCATACTAAGTTTAAAGGATCCGTCCCTAGTATATCTTAAATCTCCATTAGGAAGTTCTACTACAAAAAAACCTGACCCCTCTATGGCAAAATCAAATTCCCCTTGAGTTTCCATAAAACTGCCTGTTGAAAAATCACTTTTAGTAGCTACAGGCATTACACCATGTCCTACTTCTAGGTTTACTGGACGACCACCTTCATCATTTATATTTGCCCTTTTCATGTTGGCATAAAATAAATCCTTAAATTCTGCTCTTTTAACCTTATAGCTAGTAGTGTTTACATTTGCTAGGTTGTTAGAGATGGTGTCTATATTAAACTGCTGGGATTTCATTCCTGTTGCTGCTGTCCACAATGATCTCATTTTATACCACCTATACCCTTCCTATTTCATTAGCTGCTCTTTCAAGCATTTCATCTTGCATTCTAACAGCTTTTTGCCCTGCTTCAAATTCCCTTAAGAGATTTATCATTTCTACCATTCCAGAGATAGGATTCATATTTGAACTTTCAAGATATCCCTGTAATACTTGTCCAGTGAAATCAACTTCCTCAATTTGTCCACCCTCTACTCCGTAAAATTGATTGTCTCCTCTTTTCCTAAGAAGTTCTTTATTATTAATATCTACAATATCTAAAGTATCAATATAATCATCATCAATATAAATATCTCCATTGTCTAGAATTGAAAATTCTCCCTGGTATAAGGGAATATCTCCATTTCTACCTAGTACCCTATTTCCATCTATATCTGAAAGAAATCCCTCAGAAATAGTAAATGAACCATTTCTAGTATAATAAGTATTTTCCCCTACTCCTACTTTGAAAAATCCATCTCCCTTTAAGGCTAAGTCAAATTTCCCACCGGTGTCCATTACCCCAGTGTTTGTAAAGTCAGTAAAGATCTTTTGGAATCTTACGCCACCACTCATAGTTCCTATAATATGTGGTGGAGGAAAAATAACTAATTCTTCTATCATTCCCTGAATATTTCCTAGTCCTTGAACAGGGTTCCCATTTCTATCTATTATAAAGTTTTCATAATCTGTTAAATATTCATCATTTAAATTCTTATAGGAGGTTTTTAAAAACCCCTCATTGTCTACTACAAATTGGATTTCCTTAACATAGGATTTCCCATTAGGTGTATCTAGGCTAAAGTATCCTTCCTTTGTCTTTGCCCTGTGGATTTCACCTACATTTTCATATTCAATTTCATTATCCCTCATCATATTACTTAGGTCAGGCTTACTATTTATCTTAGCTAATAGCTTTTCCGGAAAGGATTCTGTAAGAGATATGTCCTTTTTATATCCTGCTGTATTTATATTTGCTAAATTGTTTGAAAGTACATCCATTCTTCTTTGGTTGGTTATAAGGGAAGTAGCTCCAATATATAATCCTCTATTCACAATATCACATCCTATGTCAAATACTTTTATATTTTTGTATCTACAATATTATCGACCACTATTCTATAAACTTTAACGATTATAAC
>CAZWTU010000107.1:0-5270 GCA_964637035.1 uncultured Tissierellaceae bacterium | reverse complement strand
AGTTAAGCCAAACTTAGAAGTTTCGGTTTCTGCTAATGATGAGGTACCCTTAGAATATATAAAAGACTTTGTATATTCTAAGGCTAAATGGATTGAAAAGAACTTAAATTATTATGAAAAAACTAAAAGCATAGATCAAGGGGAAAAAGAATATGTAAATGGGGAATCTTTTAGATATCTTGGTAAGCAATATAGATTAAAAGTATTCAAATCCCCTGATGAAGGCGTAAAATACTTCAGGGGATATATACATTTATATATTGATGATTTAGATGACTTTGAGAAAAAAGAATTATTAATGGAAAATTGGTACGAGGAAAAGAGTAATATTATATTTAAAGATTCCCTTAATAGGATGTATGATTTAGTTAAAGCATACAATATAGATTTTCCAGATTTAGATATTAGAAAGATGAGATCCAGATGGGGTAGTTGTTTTCCTGAAAGAAATAAAATAATTCTAAATAGCAGCTTAATCAAAGCTCCAAAGGATTGTATAGACTATGTTACTTTACATGAGCTAATTCATTTTAAATATAAAAACCATAATGATGATTTTTATAGGTTACTAAATATTATAATGCCAGATTGGAGAGCTAAGAAGAAAATATTAGATGAGGATGTTGTTAGGGAATTGTAGGAATTAATAAATGAAAGACAAACAATAAATAGCAACATAAACTAAAGATATGTTATAGAAGAATTATAGTGTTAGGGGGAATAAATATGCCATATATAAAAGAACTAAAAATTGAAGGATTTAAAAGATTTGAAAATTTACACTTAAAATTTAATAGTCGGAGAAATATAATCGTAGGAGAAAATGAAAAAGGTAAAAGTACGATATTGGAAGCAATCTCTATTTTAATAAATCAAAGAAATAGAAATTTAGATAAATATATAATAATGGAGATGTTAAATACAAATCAAGTTAATAAATTTTATGCTAACCCTTCTTTGGAGCTATTGCCTGAAATTTATATGGAGTTAGAAATTCACTTTGAAGAAGATAATGCTAGAACATTATATTATTATGGAGCTGCAAATAGGGAATCTAAAGAAACATATGGTATAAGTTTTAAATGCAGTATAAATGATGAATTTATAGATGAATTAACACAAGAAATTAATAGTGGAAGAATACCATATGAATACTATGAAATGAGTTGGAAAACATTTGCTGGGAAAACATATAACCCACAGAGAAGAGCTTTTAATAGTATAATAATAGATAATACAAACTCTAATGCAAATAATTCTTTTAATTATTATAATAAATCACTATTTTATTCAAAATATGATTCATCAGATAGATTAAAAGTAAAAGATAATTTTAGAACAAATATATCCAGTTTATTTCAAGAGTTAGATTTAGAAGAATTACAAGATGGAAGAAGATTTGGAGTAAATCATAAAAGGGTAATATTCGAAAATATAATATCTATATATGACGAAGATATACCTTTAGAGAATAAAGGTAAGGGTATGGAAAATATAATAAAAACAAAAATAGCTTTGGATAAAAATCAGAATAAATTAGATTGTATCCTAATAGAGGAACCTGAAAATCATTTGAGTCATTCAAACTTAATAAGAATCATAGATGAAATAGATAAACAATCTGAAGGAAGTCAGTTAATTATAACAACTCATAGTAATATGATAGCCAGTAGATTAAATTTAAAAAATGTTATTTGGATATCAGAAAATGATAATGTGACTAAATTAGATGATATTGAAGAAACCACAGCAAAATTTTTTATAAGAGCTGATGACAATAAATTTCTACAATTTTTATTATCAGAAAAGGTAATATTAGTTGAAGGTGCTACAGAATACTTGTTAATACCAAAATTTTTCCAACAAGAAACGGGAGAAACCTTAATTGATAATAATATTAGTGTCATATCCTGCAATGGATTAACATATAAAAGATATCTTGAGATTGCTAAAAAGATAGATAAGAGAGTAGCTGTTATAACAGATAATGATGGAAAGGAAGAGAATATTGATATAGCAAAAGAAAATAATGATTCCAATGAATTACAAAAAATATTTATGGATGATGATTTAAATAATTTCACTTGGGAAAAATGTATTTATGATTTAAATAAAGAAACTTTAGATAAAAATATAACCGTAAATCAAGTAAGCGTCTATTTATTTAATAAATTGGATTATGGACAAGTATTAGGTAAGATGTTAAATAATAAAGTAGATGTTGCTTATGAAATGTTATTGAGTGAAGAAACATATAAAGTTCCTGAATATGTTAAGGAGGCCATGGAATGGATAAGATAGTATATCTAGCTGTAGCTGGTTCAGGTAAGACTTTTACACTATGCAATATACTAGATAAAGATAAAAGAAATATAATTATTGCTTATACCCATCAAAATCTTTACAACATAAGAAAAGAGCTTATGTGTAGATTTGGTGAAATTCCAGAAGATATTTACATAACTACATTTCATAGCTTTATTTATAATTTCTTTATATTGCCATATGAAAGTTATATTCATGAAATAGATACTAAAGGAATTACAATGATAGAACCTCCTAAGGCAAGCACTAGAGAATTATTTAATCCACTATATATAAAAGATGATAAATTATATCATTATATATTTAAATATACTAACCAATATTATTGCGGAAGAATGTCTAAACTTATCCTTAAATGCGGTAAAAACAAGAATAGCATTTTGATTAAAGGTATAAAGCGATTAGAGAAGTTTTTTGATAATATATATGTTGATGAATTTCAAGATTTTAGAATGAGTGATTATGACTTGCTAAATGAAATTATAAAGAGAGTAAATAGGCCTTGTAAGTTATATGGGGATTATTATCAACATTCTGTCAGTGGAATTAATAATTCGGGAAAACCTTTTAAAAAGACTCCATATGATATATTTATAGATAAACTAGAAAAACAAGGAATCAATGTAGATAATAAAATGTTATCTTCTTCTAGAAGATGTTCAAAGAATGTATGTAATTTTATTAAGGAGAAAATAAATATTAATATAACCTCTTCAGGAAAAAATGAAGGTGATATATTCTTTGTATCTGATCAAAAGAGTATCAGGGATATAATTAATAACGATAAGATAGTAAAATTGGTATATAATAATTCGAAAAAACAAAGATTTAATGCAATAAATTGGAGTTATTCAAAGGGAGATACTTATGATGAAACATGTATTATTTTAAATGGGAATCAAGCTGATTTAAATGATGGGAAATTTGAATATAAACAAACTGAAATTGCTAGAAATGTTTTTTATGTAGCCTTAACAAGATCTTCTGGAAATGTACACTTAATCCATAAAAAGGATTTTGAAAAATATATAAAAAGTGACATTTCATAGTAAATACAAATAGATAATGATTTAATGTATGGGGGGAAGTAAATATGACAAAAAGAACTTTTGAAGAAGTTATTCAATATGTTGAATGGCAGGGTCAAAATAGATATAAGGTTTTAAGCGCAAAACCAGAAAATACCTTTAATGATTTGGGGACAGAAGTACAAGTTTGGAATGTTAAAACTGATTTTGATGGTGCTTGGTGGGTTGTAGAAGGAGAATCCATCCCTATGAATCTATACCCACAAGAGGCTTATTATTTTTCATCAGATGAAGTATATTCCTTTCATATGGGCTTAATGGAGAGAATTAACTCCTCAATTGAATATAAACCAGAGAAATTTATTGAAAGAATAACATTAAATAGTGATATTGCTCCTCAATTATTTAGGAAATTAAAAAACATAGCTAGATTAATTGATTCTGCTATTGAAGTTGAAGATTTCCAGTCAATAGGAGTTCAGTGTCGAGAGATTTTAGTAGAATTAGGAAATTATATCTATTTTGATGATATGGCTGGCGATGATGAGCAACCCCAAGCATCTAATTTCAAAAGTAAGGCAGAGTTATTTGTCAAATTTTATTTAGCTGGTTCAGAAAACAGTGATTATAGAAGAATTTTAAAAAGATTAACTGAAGCTACTTGGGATTATGCATGTAAAATAACTCATTCCAATAAAGCGACTTTTTATGAAGCATCTACGTGTGTTACTCTTTGTACTTCATTAGTAGGTGTTTACGAAAATATTAGACAAAAGGTTTTTGATCCAATTTCTCAATATAAATGTAAGGGATGTAAAAGTAAAAAGTTAAAGATAATCAACGATGAAATAAACGAAGATGGTATAGTGAAAAAATGGATTTTGCAATGTGAAGAATGTGATGAGATTACTAAGATTGTTTTCGAAGAAGATAATACTGGTAAAATTCAATATATAAAGGGAATCGTCCAGAAATAAAACTTTAAAAAACATGTAAAAGAATAAAAGAATATATTACTGTTATAATGTGAAGAAAAAATACTATTAGTTATAAATTCTAATTTTAACTTGAAGTAATTCATTAAATAGGAGTTGATATTTTGGAGCGAAATAAATCTACAGATTTTAATATTTATTATTTAAATTTCACTAAAGTATATGAAATTGCTATGATGATAAACAATGTTATATTAACTAAAATAAAAAATGATCGAACTAAAAGTTTTGAGGAGCAGTATGGATATACCTCATCTATTTCTGCTCAAGGAACAAAAAGATTCCTTGATGGAATTAAGGCCTCTATTTCTGCTGATGCAAAAGAGACGTCATTTTCCTCTTCAAAAGTAGTTGAAACTTTGGATGTCAAAACAACAAAATCTATATTACTTCGCAGAGTAATTGAACAATGCACCTGTGTTTCTAAATTTGATGATTCAACTGAAGGCGATCTGGTAAAAGTTGATAAGGTCAAGTTAGAACTCCTTGATGAAGAAAGCTTAAGGCAATTCCTACTTTTAAGAAGAGATGCTTTAAAGGGGGTTCGCGTTGAGGGTATGGAATTAAACAATTTAGTTGGATCAATGCTGCAGGATTATGCATATCTTTTAAAGGGAATAGTCAATGATGATACAATGGGAGAGTCTAAAGCAGAAATTATTATTAAGATTCCTTTAGAAATACAAACTGAATTTGAAAATAAATATAATATTAATGATTTACTCATTGGTCATGTGTCAATTGTTGGAGTCTATAAAGGCCTTGTTAAAGAAGATTTTATATCTTCTAATACTTTTACATATCTCCAAGAAATAGGTATGCGAGAGAATCAAAATATTGAAAGTATTTCTAAGATAATTAAAAGTGCTGGTAAGCAAGTTACCATAGCTACATCATCAGATAGCAATGATGATGATGATGA
>CAZWTU010000106.1:0-5279 GCA_964637035.1 uncultured Tissierellaceae bacterium | reverse complement strand
AAAGTAGTAGGCAGACTTAAAGAATTAATATAAAATGAGACAGTGGGGACGGTTCTACTGTCTCATTTTCTTTATAAAGAAATATAGGGATAGGTGATAATTTGAAAAGTAAGGTTTTAAGATTATTAAAAGAATGTGATGAATTTATATCAGGGGAAGACCTTTCCGATAAATTTAACATGACTAGGGCAGGCATATGGAAACATATGAATTCTTTAAAAGAGGATGGGTATGTTATTGAATCCGTATCAGGTAAGGGCTATAGATTGATTTCATCTCCGGATATATTAAACTATGAAGAAATACAAGGGTATTTAAAAACAGCATCCATAGGAAGAAAGATACAATATTATGAGTCTATAGATTCTACTAATAAAAGGGCTAAAGAAATAGCTAATGTAGAAAAAGAAGGGACTATTATAGTTGCAGAAGAACAAATTCAAGGTAAGGGCAGACTGGGTAGAGAATGGATATCGCCAAGGGGTAAAGGAATATATATGAGTATAATATTGAAACCCCATGTAGATCCTATAAAGGTATCTAGGGTCACCTTAATAGGTGCTGGAGCAGTAAATAAAGCCCTGGTTAATTTGGGTATAAAATCACAGATTAAATGGCCTAATGACATTCTAATAAATGGTAAGAAAGTTGCTGGAATATTAACGGAAATCAGTGGGGAATTAAATATGGTTGACTATTTAGTTATGGGAATAGGAATCAATGTGAATTTAAATAAATCAGATATTCCTAAAGACTTAAAGGATAAAGCTACATCAATTAATATAGAAGAAGGTAAAATTATAAATAGGAAAGTCCTTATGGCTAATATCTTAAATGAATTTGAGGAATTATATATGGATTTTAAGGATAATGATAATATATCAAAGACTATAGAAATCTGTAGGGATAAGTCAGCCCTTATAGGCAAGGAAGTCAAAGTCATAAGAGGTAGAGAAACAAGGAAGGGTAAGGCATTGGATATAGGTGAAACTGGAGAACTTATAGTAGAATTTGAGACAGGAATAGAAAACATATATTCAGGAGAAGTTTCCATAAGAGGTTTAGACGGGTATATATAGATATTCTTTATTTACTATGGTAGCTTTAAATTTATCGAAAGCTTAGCCTAAAAACAGATAAGGCTAGGACTTTTGTTAAATAACAAAAGTCCTAACCTATTTAAGTTATAGATAAGCCTGTTTTATTAAGAATAGGTATAGTTTTTATTGCAACTACAGAAGCTATAATAAGCTTTAAAAAATCCCCAGGTAAGAAAAGGATACATCCCATTTTTATTATGGCATTAAATGAGAAGCCTTTAGCCATTACAATGTTAAGCATATAATACATATAAGGAAGTCCAATTATATACATGGTAATGGTTCCTACTAATGAAGCGATCCAAATTTTTTTCTTGTTTAAGCCCTTTTCTGAATGGGCAATTTTACCTACAATATAAGCTGTAAATACAAAGCCAATGACAAAGCCAAAACTAGCTTTCATTATGCTTTGTGGACCTCCAGTAAAACCAGCAAATATAGGAAGACCTATTAATCCTAAGGATATGTAGATGATTTGAGATAGGGCACCAAGTTTTGGCCCTAAAATAAGTCCAGATAAAATAACAAACAAACTTTGCATAGTAATAGGAACCTCACCTAAGGGAATACTTATACTTGCTCCGATAGCAGTTAAACCTGTAAACATTGCGATTAAAACCATTTCTTTCGTAGATATTTTCATTTGCAACCTCCTCTTGTAAACCTAATGTATATTTATAGTTTACAACAGTATATACGAATTGTCAAAGTAAATATTATATAACTTCTAGTTTTTATATGCTATAATATTAATTGAAAGGGGCCAATAAGATGAATAATAAGTTAGATGATAAAAAAGTATTACTTGCAGACCTAGCCTTGCTTTTAGTAGCAATAATATGGGGTTCTGGATTTGTAGTTACGAAAAACGCCCTAGATTTTATAACCCCCTTTTATTTAACATTTTATAGATTTATTATAGCTACAATTTTATTAGGTATATTTTCTTATAAAAACCTCTTAAAAGCTTCTAAAAAAGATATAAAGTCTGGGATTATTATAGGCATATTCTTATTTGGGGGATTTGCCTTTCAAACTGTTGGTTTACAATACACAGAAGCAGGTAGGCAGGCTTTTCTTACCACTACATATGTAGTTATGGTACCTTTTATCTATTGGGCAATTTCTAAAAGAAAACCTAATAAAATTGAGGTGGTTGCCGCATTTTTATGTTTAATTGGAGTAGGAGTCCTGAGCCTAGAAAAAAACCTAGGCCTTGGTTACGGTGAAATATTGACTTTAATCTGTGCTGTAATGTTTGCACTTCATGTATCTAGTACAGGCTATTTTGCGGCAAAATCAGATCCTTATGTTATATCAGTCATACAATTAGGAACTACGGCCCTATTATCATTGTTTTGTGCATTAATATTTGAGGGAAGAACCATGACCATAGAAAGCAGTGCCATAATACCAATACTATATTTAGCCGTATTTTCTTCAATGCTGGCCTTTTTAATACAGACCATAGCACAAAGGCACACATCCTCAACTCACACAGCTATAATATTGAGCTCAGAAGCATTATTTGGTAGTATATTAGGAGTCCTTATTTTAAAAGAACCTGTAACTATAAAATTTGTAATAGGATCCTTAATTATCTTAATATCTATTATAATTAGCGAAACAAAGTTAAATTTTCTGAGACGAAAAAATGAAATATAATATATTTGGATATAATATAAATGGGTATATATAAATATAAATTCTTAAATATAGAATTATAAGATAAAATATGAATAATGAAGGAGTAGATTGATAATGAAATTTGTTGCAGGGTTAGGTGAGTTATGGGAAACCTTAAAAACTATATTACCCCTAACTTTGATACTTGTTGTGTTTCAAATATTTGTTTTAAAAAAACCCTTACATAATATAAAAGATTTTCTAATAGGCTTAGTTTTAGCGGTCCTTGGCTTGCATTTCTTTTTAAAGGGTACATCTATGAGTTTAATGCCTTTAGGTGAATCCGTGGGTAGAAACTTAGTAGTTATAGAAAGAAAGTGGGTAATAGTATTTATAGCATTTATAATAGGGTACTTTGGAACTTTAGTAGAACCAGCTCTTAAGGTTTTGGCCTTACAGGTGGAGGAAGTGTCTATAGGGGTTATTTCCAATAAAGTTTTAGTCCATGTAGTAGCTTTAGGTTTTGGTTTGGGAATGGCATTAGGTATATTTAAAATACTTTCCAATATATCTTATATAAAAATAATTGTACCTTTATTAGTTGTAATTATAATTCTCATATTTTTAACACCAGAATCCTTTGTATCGATAGCCATGGATGCAGGTAGTGCAACTACAGGACCTGTAAATATCCCCTTAAATATGCTCTTGGCGGTGGGATTGGCCGGTATAATAGAGGGAGCAGATCCACTTTTATCAGGATTTGGAATAGTAGGCTTAACCTCTATAGGTGCCATGATATCAGTATTGACCTTGGGAGTACTAACTAGATTATAAGGAGTGGTAGTGTGCTTGATATAAAATGTATAGTTACAATAGTAGAAAGAGGCAAGGCAGATTTTATAGTTAAAAAGGCAAAAGAAGCAGGAGCTTCAGGTGCCACCATATTTTATGGCAGGGGTACAGGGCAATCGGAAGTAAAGAAGTTTTTAAAGATTAATGTGGAATCCTCTAAGGAATTGATTTTGATAATGGCAAAAGAAAGAGATTGCAAGGGGATTATGAAAGCAATAATAAAGGCAGGAGACCTTAAACAACCGGGAACTGGGATTACATTTTCATTGCCTATAATGGATCTGGTGGGACTACAACATAGAAACTCTTTTGAAGAAGTAGAAGAATAAAAAAATATGTAAATAGCTAAAATCCTTCATTTGTGGTAAAATAGTAATGTTAAATAAATGGAGGGTTTTTTATGGGTAAAAACAATAAATTATTTGGTGAAGAAAAAATTGGAAAATTACTATTTAGATTTTCTATACCAATAATAATTTCAATCTTAGTGTCAGAGCTTTATAATATGGTAGATACCATATTTATAGGAAGAAATGTAGGAGGTCACGGAATAGGAGCATTAGTGGTAGTTTTTCCTATTCAAAGAATAATAATAGCTCTTAGTTTAATGATTGCAATAGGTACATCCACAGCATTATCACGTTCTAACGGAGAAGAAAACAAAGAAAAATCCATTGAAGTCATTAAAAATGGATTTTCATTAAATTTAATATTAATGCTTATAATTACCATAGGAGTTTACTTATTTTCACAACCAATACTTAGGGGCTTAGGAGCCAGGCAACAAATATTAATTTACGCTAAGGAATATTTGAATATAATCATATTTGGTTCTATATTCTTGAGTTCAACCTTGTTTATATCTAAAATAATGATTACCTTTGGAAACAGTAAAGTTTCCATTATAAGTACTCTCATAGGTGCTAGTATAAATATAATATTAGATTTTATTTTAGTATATAATATGAAAATGGGAGTAAGGGGGGCAGCTATTGCTACTACTACATCCCAGATAATAGGTTTTTTATTTGCTTATTATCACTACGCTAAGATAAAAAAACAATATAAAATGCCAAAGGGAATAAAATTAAATAAAAATGTATTTATCCCAATTATAATGGTTGGATTATCAGCTTTTATAATAGAGGCTGAAGATGGTATACTAATGGCAGTTTTAAACAATCTACTTGTGAATACAGTAGGAGATAGTGGGATAATAGTCTTTGGTGTTATATCTAAGGTATATATGTTTCTTTTTATAACCATGTTTGGAATTGCATCTGCTATGCAACCAATAGCAGCATATAACATGGGGGCCAAAGACTTTAAAAGGCTAAAAACTATAATGGAAAAGACTAGGAAGTATGCATTTATAACTTCGGTTATAATGTGGGCTTTGGGACTAATCTTTGCACCACACCTAATGTCTATTTTTGTAAAGGATGCCAATATAATAAAGAAATCGGTTGTAGCCTTTAGAATAATGATATCAGCATTTCCCTTAATAAGTATTTATTACTTATCAATATTTTATTTCCAAGCCCAGGGGAAAGCAAGAAAATCAATAATGGTATCCATACTTAGACAATTAATAATAATGTTACCTTTATCAATTATATTGGTTAAAGTATTTAATCTAGGGGCAATGGGAGTTTGGTTATCCTACCCTATATCTGATCTACTGGCTAGTTTAATAGC
>CAZWTU010000105.1:0-5418 GCA_964637035.1 uncultured Tissierellaceae bacterium | reverse complement strand
GGTCTTTGTCAAGGATTCCTCTAAATTATTTCCCTTAGCTTTTCCCCAAATTCTTTTTCTATATATAAATCCTCCAATCCCCAAAATTCTTTAAACTTAATATAGGAATCTATAGCTTCTTTATTATTTATATTATTAGTCTTTATAGCTCTTATTAGTATATTCTTAGGAGTATGATCCATATCGATAAATTCTAACAACTGAACTTCATATCCTAGGATTTCTAGCACATTAGACCTTAAACTATCAGTTACTAAGGAGGATAATTTCTCCCTTATTATTCCATGTTTCAGCATTGGTTGAAGTATTGGGTTTTGAATTTTGTCATAAAATTCATGCTGGCAGCAGGGAACAGATAGTATAAGCTTAGCATCCCAATTTACAGCCTTAACTAAGGCTGCATCTGTTGCAGTATCACAAGCATGTAGCGTAACTACCATATCTACATCTATAGAGCCTTCAAAGTCTTTAATATCTCCATGGATAAATTTTAATTTATCATAATTTAATTCTGTAGCTAGCTTGTTACAGAACTTAATTACATCATGTTTTAAATCTAAACCAATTATGTTTACATCTAATCCCAATATATCTACTAAATAGTAATATAGGGCAAAGGTTAAATAGCTTTTGCCACATCCAAAGTCTATGATATTTAATACTTCTTCATTCTCTATAGTTGGAATCACATCAGATACCATTTCTAAGAACCTATTTATCTGCCGAAATTTATCATATCTCCTTGCAACTACCTTACCCTTTTCATTCATTACCCCAAGTCTCATAAGAAAATCACAGGGCTCACCATCTTGAATTATATAATCCTTTATTCTATTATGTTCCAGGTTGACTTCCTTTTTGCTAGCTTTCTTTTTCAATATATTAACCTTAGCTTTTTTAGATATTAATATTTGATAATCAGCCTTCTTTGTGAAAATCATAGCTTGGCTAAAGTTTTCAATCAAAAGTCTATCTATTTTGTCCACTGATTCGATTAGGTCTAGGTTTTCATGAATAACCTTACTTTTATAAAAGAAAGCTAATTGGACTTTTATTTCATCTTTTATTAGGACAGGTTTAATATCTACTTTATTAAAAGCTTCCTTATTATTTTTCCTAGGATTACTAAGGACACCATATATTATTTCTTTTTTTTCCATGATTTCATTTAATAGTTTCTTAACTTTTTCCATTTCTTATCCCCTCATTAAATCCATAATCAAGATCTGGTGTAGATAAGTTTCTAATCTTCTAAATATTAAAGATCAACCGGTTATTTTATTAGCCCCAATCCATCTTGTTTCTGTCTAAGTTTATATATTTCACTTGTCTTATCTAAACTTACCATATCATAGGTAATAAATTCACCTTTTTTAATATCTTTTTCAACTACTGCATTATTATTTACTAATCCCACAGGGATTAAATTTTCTTCTTTTGCCTTTTCATAAGTATCTACGCTTCCTAATATTGTATACTCGCCTATCCCATCTAATCTCTCACCAACTTTTAAATCCTTTTTAGCTATTGTCACAACCTCTGCCACAGGTTGCTCAGTCATTGGTGCAATTGTGGCTTCACCATAAATATGTGCCTTAGCTATGGATATAGGTGTTTCCAAACTAGTAAGATGATAAGGTCTGTAAAGCACATAATTTGGCCCTGGACCCATTTTTAGAAATTGCATTTCATGATGGACTTGTGGCAATGAAGTAGTTATAACTACAAATACTCCTGGAGCTATTCCATGGGCATAGTCTACTATTTTATACTTATTTAATATTCCACCATTCTCCCTTAAACTATAAATCTTTGGTAAATCATCTACACTTGTAGTTGGCCCATGTCCACCCCTTACATCAGGTATAAATCCAGTAGCATTTGCCATAGCAGCCATTTCTACCATTGTATTTGTCCCATCTACAAAAGAGCAAAGCCTTAAGGGTTTAAGCTGCGATTTAAGTGCTTTATTCCTTACACTATCAGGAGTGGCCTCATAATCTATGGGATTATTTTTACCTTTTCCTATGGCTAAGACTTCAAATCCTGTTGCCCTTGCAAAATCAAATATTTCTTTTACGGTTCCAGGTTCATCCCCCGCTGTACCGGTATATATAACACCACTTTCCTTTGCCATTTTATTTAATATTGGACCCACTACTACATCTGCTTCTATATTCAGCATTACAATATGCTTTTTATTTTCTATAGCACCCATTGCTATTTTGGCACCAGTATTTGGTACCCCTGTAGCATCTACAACTACATCTATTAAATTAGCCTTTGTTCCGTATTCTGTTATATCTGTCACAACATACTTATTTTTTTCCATAGCAATATTTATCTGATTTAAATTTCTAGCTATTACAATATCTTCCTTGGAAATTCCCGCTAGGGTATAGGCATTTATAGCATCTGAAATTTTGTTACTAACAACTAATGAAGGAATCATACCTTTCACTAGCATCATTTGACTTACTAAACCCTGACCCATTAATCCTGCACCTATTAATGCTACTTTTATACTTTTGTCCTTTTCTTCTAACTCTAATAGTTTATTTAACATTTTATACCTCGCTTTTCCTTAGTTTAAAGCAGCATTTTCACCTGCAATATATCCAGAAGACCAGGCCCACTGTAAATTATAGCCACCACAATCCCCATCAATATCAACTAGTTCCCCTACTATATATAATCCACTATGAATTTTAGATTCCATAGTTTTATTATTTATTTCCTTTGTACTTATTCCACCAGCAGTAATCTGAGCATTTGCCCAAGGCTGACTGCCTATGACTTTAAAGCTCCAGGATAAAAGTATTCCTGTTAGCCTTCTTATTTCTTCATTAGATAAATTTGCGGAATTCTTATTCTTGTCTATATTGATTTCCTTTAATATGGGTAATATAAGTTTTTTATTAATTAGTCCTATTAAGCCTATTTCAATAGTTTTTTTAGACATTAAAGAAAATCTATATGCTAGATAGTCATATAATTCTTCAATGTTTTTTGTATGTATTATAGATACTCTTACTTCTACCTCTTTACCCTTTCTTAAATGTTCTAGGGCTGTTCTGCTTAATTGAAGTATAGGTGGACCTGAAATTCCA
Source organism: uncultured Tissierellaceae bacterium (assembly GCA_964637035.1). Taxonomy (GTDB): domain Bacteria; phylum Bacillota; class Clostridia; order Tissierellales; family Tissierellaceae; genus CAZMMV01. Next base: position 2,308 of record CAZWTU010000105.1, on the reverse strand, counting down.
TAATTAGTAAAAAGTATATCTCCAGTATCTTCTAGTATCAATCTATTATCTATATAAATTCCAGCTCTACCTAGAAATTTAGTTCCATTTAGGGGCTTAAATTTATTACCTGCTAATTCTAATTGAACAAGTCCTGGAAAGACATCTACAAGGCTATGACCTAGTTCCTCACACAAGGCATATCCATTCCCATCAGACCCACTATTAGGCAAGGCCATGCCTCCTGTAGCTATTATAACCCTATCCCCTTGGATTTCCCTGCCATCTTTTAATACAATAGTATATATATTTGTTTTTTTAATGTTTGATACATAAGCCTCTGTAATTAATTGAATTCCCTGACTTTCAATTTCATATCTAAGAACATCTAACATACTGGAACTTTGAAAAGATAGTGGAAACACTTTCCCATTATCTTCAACTGCAGGAGTTATCCCCAAACTTTCAAAATAGTCTATTGTGGTGTCCACATTAAACTGTGATAATACACTATAAGCAAACTTTGGATTAGATCCATGGTAATTTTTTATATTTAAGTTTTTATTTGTATAGTTGCATCTTCCATTTCCCGTGGCTAAAAGTTTTTTACCCACCCGATCATTTCTTTCAAGAAGAATTACCTGTCCACCATTTAACTTAGCCGATATAGCAGCTATCATTCCAGCAGCACCGCCACCAACAACAATTATTTTCTTAGTCATAAAAAAACTCCTTTTCTAAATTTCTTCCAACACTATTTTATACCTAATTATGTAATTTGTCTATTTTATGTAATTCAATAACTTATTTATTAAAAATAAACCCTGCATATCTTTTGAATTATTTATTAATATTAAAAGGAGACCAAAGGTCTCCCCTACTTTATATTAAAGTCGTCTATATAATTCTTTTTCTTCTAATCCCGACATCTTAAGTCCCTCATCTATTTGTGATAATATTAATTCTTTATCCCCAGCTAGTGTACCCCTTAAACTAATGTAGTTGGAGGCATGATTGCTCCTAAAAATACAATTGTCTATATTTATATTTTCTACCATTGTCTTAGTTTCTAAGAGTACTTCCTTTGGTGTTAATAGTTGGAATTTCCCAGATCTAATGTCATCATATATTGGTGCCCCCTCTTGGATCATTAAGGTAAGAAGCCCTATATAGTCTGGATTGATCTCATTAATTATCTTAGCAGATTCTATTGCGTGTTCATGGGAATTCTTTTTGCCCCCCATTCCAGATATAAGGGTGATGGATAATTTTATGCCTGATTTAGCAACTTTTTTTCCCGCTTCAATCATTTCATCTATTGTTACACCCTTATTTATAGCTTTTAGTATCTTTTCAGAACCAGATTCAACACCTAAATATACAATACCTATGCCTAATTCTTTTAGTCTTTTTAATTCTTCATCTGTTTTAGAAAGTATTGCCTTTGGTGAACCATATATACCTATCCTCTTACATTCAGGAAAGTTTTCTTTTATAAAGATAAGTATCTCTTCTAACTTTGAGTTTTTTATAACTAAGGCATCCCCATCTGCAATAAAGATTCTATTTACTCTCTTATTTCTTTCCCTTCCTATTTTAAGGTCTTCTATTATCTCTTCTGTTGTCCTCATTCTAAATTTATCATTTTTGTACATAGTGCAAAATGTACATTTATTGTGAGTACATCCAATTGTAGCTTGAACTATTAAACTATATGCCTCACTTGGGGGTCTATATAATGCTCCCTCATACCTCATAAAATCTCTCCTTCTTAGTATCCAGCTTCTGTATATTTATTTCCTGCATTCCAAAATATCCACTGGCTTAATCCTGCATCATAGGTAGCCTTTTTTTGATCCATTATTTGTTGTGGTCCATAGGATATATAATTAGAACCGTAATCCCTTTTAAGCCAAGGAGCTGAAAAATCTTGTAGCCAAGGTCGAAGAATTGCTTTTTTCTCTGTTGTATCTATAGCTTCAATTCTTTCCCTAGCAGTTTCCATACTTTTCTTTACAATTCCATAGGGATTTGAGTCTGGGTATTTTATTCCATAAGTTCCTAAAGCATAGTGTGAAGGATATACCATAGGGCAAATAATATCTACTGCCGTTGCTAAAGTCTCCAAATGTTGTCCTAATCTCATATCATCCTCTACTGTAGTCACCAAACCAAATACATCTGCCGATACATATACACCTAGTGGTGCTAACCTCTCCCTAGCATAACTTAAAAATCCAGCAATAGCATCTTGCATATGCTCCCCACCAACATCTCCATATTCTATTAAATCTCTTTTACCATCTGTGGGAAATCTTACATAATCAAA
>CAZWTU010000104.1:0-5592 GCA_964637035.1 uncultured Tissierellaceae bacterium | reverse complement strand
CCAAAGGTTTGCCCCCATGGAAGTGATATTATTAATAGTGGAGAGGAATCTCTAGTATATAGGACAATGGAAAATTTGCCCACAAATAAAGAGGCTACAATAAAGAGATTTACTGATGAAAGAAAATTATTGAATTATGCAAGTATGCTAGGGTTAAAGATAGGTGATAAAATAGAAATCATGGACATAGGAGATGATAAAACTGTAACAATTAAAAAAGACAGAGAAATTATATCTATAGAAAAACAATATACAAGGAAAATATATGTTTATTAGGAGAGGGAAATATGAAGAAAATATTAAGCGTGATATTAATAGTAGGATTAGTAGTTGTACCTGCAGTGGGATGTGGTAAAGCAAATATAGATGAGGACAATGGCAAATATAATGTTGTAGCGACTACTACAATAGTAGGGGATTTAGTAAAGCAAATTGCTGGAGACTACGTAAATATACAGAGTTTAATGGGGCCAGGAATAGACCCTCATTTATATAAGGCTTCTGCGGGAGACGTAACCAAGATGCAAAAAGCAGATATGGTAGCTTACAATGGCCTGCATTTAGAGGGGAAGATGGGAGATATATTTGAGGATTTAAGGGGTAGTGACAAGCTTATTGTATCAGCAACTGATGGTATAGATGAAGATGAACTTTTAGATTTTATTACTAATCCAGGTTCATTTGATCCCCATGTATGGTTTGATGTAGATATATGGCAAGGTGCAGCAAGGAATATTGCAAGAGGATTATCTGAATTAGATAAAGAAAATAAAGAAGCCTATGAAAAGAATTTAGAAAGATATCTAGATGAACTAGATGACTTAGAAGACTATATTGAAGATAGAATATCAGAAATTCCTAAGGATAAAAGAATATTGATTACAGCCCATGATGCCTTTCAATATTTCGGTAAGGCCTATGATTTTGATGTTAGGGGCTTACAAGGAATAAGTACAGATTCTGAAGCTGGTACATCAGATGTTAGGGAGTTGGCAGATTTTATAGTGGAAAAACAAATTAAAGCAATATTTGTGGAGTCCTCAGTCCCAAGGAAAAACATAGAAGCACTTAAAGAAGCCGTTAAGGCCAAGGGCTTTGAAGTTGAAATAGGGGGAGAACTTTATTCAGATTCTATAGGTGATGCAGGAAGTCCAGCTGAAACTTATATAGGAACTTTTAAGGCTAATATAGATATAATTGTAGATGCCTTAAAATAATTGGGAAAGATAGGAGGAATAATTATGGAGCAAGATTATATAATAGAAGTTGAAGATATGACAGTTGCCTATGATGTAAAGCCTGTCCTTTGGGATATAGATTTAAAGATTCCAAAGTCAGTCTTAATGGCAATAGTAGGGCCAAATGGTGCTGGTAAATCAACCTTGATAAAGGCAATGTTAGATTTATTGAAACCTGTATCAGGAAAAGTTCTTTTTAACGGGGATACCTATAAATCACAAAGAAAGCATATAGGATATGTACCACAAAGTGGAAGTGTTGACTGGGATTTCCCTACAAATGTATTAGATGTTGTAATGATGGGAACTTATGGAGAATTAGGTTGGTTTAGAAGACCAGGTGAGAAAGAAAAGAAGAGGGCCTATGAAGCTTTGGAAAAGGTAAGTATGGAAAGCTTCTCAGATAGGCAAATATCAGAGTTGTCTGGAGGGCAGCAGCAAAGGGTTTTTCTTGCTAGGGCTTTGGTTCAGGACGCAGATATATATTTTATGGATGAACCTTTTAAGGGTGTAGATGCTAAAACGGAAAAAGCAATAATAGCCCTACTAAAGGAATTGAAAAATAGGGGCAAGACTTTGATTGTTGTTCATCACGACCTTCAAACAGTGGAGGAATATTTTGATCATGTGGTCTTATTAAATACTCAAATAATAGCCAGTGGCTTAGTAAGTGAAGTTTTTACGGATGAAAACTTGAAAAAGACTTATAGGAGTACAGGGGAAATATTAAAAAGGTAGGTGATGGTTTTGAGTATATGGGAAGTTGTTTTTACTGATTATACATTTAGAATAGTTTCATTAGGGTCTATGTTACTTGGTATAATAGCTGGAGTACTAGGAAGTTTTGCAGTTATAAGAAAACAAAGTCTTCTTGGTGATGCAGTTTCACATTCTGCCTTGCCGGGGATTGCCATAGCATTTCTATTTACATTGACAAAGCGAACTGAAATCCTATTACTGGGGGCACTTATATCAGGGCTTATATCCACATTTTTAATAGTGAATATAAGCAAGTATTCAAGGATTAAGTTTGATAGTGCCTTAGCACTGGTATTATCAGTATTCTTTGGTTCTGGTATGGTTCTTTTAACATATATACAAAAGATACCAAATTCCAACCAGGCAGGACTTGAAAATTTTATATTTGGTCAAGCATCAACTCTTTTAAAAAGGGATGTACAGATTATGGCTATTTTAGGTGGAATACTTTTATTTATAGTTGTATTATTTTGGAAGGAATTTAAACTAGTATCCTTTGATGAAGATTTTGCTGAAAGTCTCGGATTTTCTACTGATAAAATTACTGCCCTATTATTCCTTATAATAGTTACATCTATTATAATAGGACTCCAAACTGTAGGAGTTATTTTAATGAGTGCTATGCTAACAGCACCAGCTGTGGCCGCTAGACAATGGACGGATAAATTATCTGTCATGGTGATATTATCAGCATTATTTGGTGCTATCTCTGGTATGGTAGGTACAATACTGAGTTCTATGATATCTAAATTACCAACAGGGCCAACCATAGTAGTAGTAATAAGCGTAATAGTCTTAATTAGTTTAACCTTAGCACCAAATAGGGGTTTAGTATGGAATTATTTTAGACGTAAGAAAAATCGAAGAGAAATAAATGAAAATCAAGTTTTAGTCAACTTATATAAATTAGCTATGAATCATGAAGATATAAATCATAGCCATGATATATATATTATTAAACCTGAAAAGGTTAAAGATAAAGCTTCTCAAAGAAGAATTACTAATATATTAAAATCCTTAGAGGATAAGGGTTTTGCAAAACCGGATTATTTTAACAAATGGTCTATCACAAAGAAAGGTTTAGACCATGTGAATAATTATGTTGAGAGGAGGGAAGTATGATGTCACCAGAATTAGAAATTCAATTAATCGCAGTAATAGTTGCAGTAGCCAGCTCCCTTCCAGGGGTATTTCTAGTATTAAGAAAAATGGCAATGATGACAGATGCAATTACTCATACAATACTTTTAGGAATTGTTATAGCATTTTTTATGACAGGTAGCTTAACTTCACCCCTATTAATAGTTGGGGCTGCACTAATGGGAGTTTTTACAGTGTTTTTAACGGAGACATTAAACAATACTAGGCTTGTATCTGAGGATTCAGCCATAGGTGTTGTATTTCCTTTACTATTTTCTATAGCAATAATTATTATATCTAAATATGCTGGTTCAGTACATTTAGATACTGATGCAGTATTGTTAGGAGAACTTGCCTTTGCACCCTTCAATCGTATGGTGGTATTTGGAAAGGATATAGGTGCAAAAGCTATTTATTCTATGGGAACTGTATTGATTATAAATATACTTTACATTAGCATATTTTTCAAGGAGTTAAAGATCATTACCTTTGACCCTGCATTAGCAGCAGTCTTAGGATTTATGCCTACATTACTACATTATAGTTTAATGTCAATAGTTTCTGTAACTGCAGTTGCAGCTTTTGAATCTGTAGGCTCTATACTAGTTATAGCCTTTATGATTGGGCCTCCAATAACAGCTTATCTATTAACAGATAATTTAAAATTGATGATAGTATTAAGTGCTAGTATTGGGGCAGTAAATGGGGTATTGGGTTATCAATTTGCTAAGTACTTTGATGTGTCTATATCAGGATCTATGGCTCTTATGACAGGGATAATATTTTTCTTAGTATTTGTATTTGCCCCTAAGAGAGGATTGATAACCACTATAAATAGAAGAAAAAAACAAGAAGTTGAATTCGCAGGTAAATCTCTTTTATTCCATGTATTAAATCATGAAGGTCAAGAAGATGAACATTTAGAGAGTGGAATAAAAACAATAAAAGACCATCTAAATTGGAATGAGGATTTCTTAAAAAATATATTAGCTGACCTAAAGAAGAGGGAAAGGGTTTATATTGACAAAGATATAATTAAACTAACTGATTCTGGAAGGGTCTATACAAAGGAAAGTTATGAAGAGATAATTTGCGGGGCTGAAGGATGTGACAATAAGGAATAAATCAATAGATACTCATATATAAATATATAGTAGGGATTAAAATAATAAATCTACTGTAGGAGGAAAATATGAGTATCTATATTATTTTGTTATTATTTGGAATAGGTCTTTTAATGCTGGTAAAAGGAGGAGATTGGTTTCTAGATGCTACTATTTGGATGGGGGATATAACAGGTGTATCCTTTGGAATAATAGGGGCTATTGTAGTAAGTATAGCCACTACTCTTCCTGAGTTTTTTGTTTCAGTTATATCCAGTAGTCGGGGGTTTTCTGATATGGCTGTTGGCAATGCTGTGGGCTCTTATATATGCAATATTGCCCTAGTTATAGGAGTTATTTCAATAATAAAGCCTATAGAGATTGATAGTGACTTCTTTGGTCTAAAGGGAGCCATGATGTTTGCATATTTAAGCCTCTTTTATTATTTTGCAGCAGATGGTGTAGTTACATATAAAGATGGAAGATTTTTAATACTATTAGTAATATTATTTATATTGCTTAATTTTATAGAACATAGAAAATCAAATGTAAAGATTAAAAGGGGTCAAATTAAAAACAGGTGTGAAAATAAATTGGCCTTAAATATTGTCAAGTTTGTATTGGGGAGTATATTAATTGTGATTGGAGCAAATATATTAATAAAAGCAGGTATAGAAATAGCCAATTTCTTTAGGACACCAAAATTAGTTATAAGTCTTACATTATTAGCCCTAGGCACATCCTTACCTGAACTAGTTACTGGAATATCTGCTACAGTCAAAGATAAACAAAGTATATCTGTAGGCAATATAATAGGGGCTAATATATTAAATATTACTATGGTTTTAGGGGTTTCAGCTTTAGTTAGTAGCAAGGGATTACTGATAACAAGTCAAACAATAAGCAGGGATTTACCTGTAGCAGTTTTGATATCACTTATATTTATCCTATCTGGTATACTTTTTAAGAAGATAGGTAGAATAGCAGGGTTTGCACTTATATCAATATATGTAGCCTATGTGTATTTTTTATTTTAAGTATAATAATTAGGACATTATAAAAGTATATATGTAAAGCAACTTAAAAGTGGGCATATAAAAGAATGGAGATATTTCTTCATTCTTTTATTATTCGTAATAGGAATGTAACCATTCTTTAATTGATCTGTAACTACTTTTAGCCATATTTTATGTAAGATATAGTCTATGAATTAAATTAAAAAACATAGAGGAGAGACAAAGATGAAAAAAATTATAACATTAATATTAGCCAGTGTTTTAACCCTATCTCTTGTAGCTGGATGTACACCAAAGGAAGAGGGTAATAGTGAACAAGTTAAGGAAGTAGATTTA
>CAZWTU010000103.1:0-5808 GCA_964637035.1 uncultured Tissierellaceae bacterium | reverse complement strand
TCAAATAGACTAGTTGCTGTATTTGGATCTAAAGTTTCAAAATTATATATTTTCAAATCCTCTATGTAATTATTCTCTTTTCTTGTAAAAGCGTTCTTTGTTTTTTTAGCATAATCATCATAAATAGAAGGTTCAAATAAATCCCTAGTTTCTTTTTCTCTATATAAATCTTTACATGAAAGTTCATAAAGCATATAATAATCTCTACGATAGTTTTTACTTAGTTCATTCCATGTTCTTATTCCTTCTTTATTAAACTTAGGCCTTACTAATTTTTGTGTCTCTGACGCCATTCTTATTCTTATGTATTTAAAAATTATATGTAAAGCAGTTTTCTTTACTAAGTATTCTTTAAATCTCTCGTTGCTATATCTTCCAATATAATCTTTTCTCAATTTTTCAATATCTCTATCACTTAAGTTTCTATTTAAAGATTTTTCTAATTCCTCTTTAAAATCAATGATTGTATCAATAAACTCTAACTTATTACCACTAATTTCCAAATCTTTCTCCCCCTCAAATTTAGATATTTCAATAAGTACATAACTTTCCATTTACTACTATGATAACACATACTAGTATATTTTTCATTCTTCGCTTAATTGTAATTTTCTATATAATCTTAATTACCCTTAACTTAAACTATATAATTAAGAAAAAAACTGATAGCATTAAAACTATCAGTTTTTTATATTTAAGTTACTCTAGGTAATCTATTGATTTTTAAAGATTTGATCATAGTATTCTCTTGAAGTAGGTTCTATTCTTTTTGATTGTGGAACCTTATTAACTTTTCCTTTTCTATTATTAAATCCACGAACTGCAGCCTCTGCCGCTTTAATATTTGGATTGTTACATATAAACCAGGCATAGTTATCATTATCGTCTGCTTTGAATTTTGCATCTACAAGTATATTTAAACAACTTAAAACCTTTTCTAAATGTTCTAAATTCTCTTCTTCTAAAATAGGTATTATTGACTCTAGTTGTCCCTCTGTAACTTCAAATTTAATTAGCAGTCCTTCAATATCTTTTAAAAGGTTTTCAAATTTAGAAAAAGGTTTTATTACCTTATATTCGAAGAACAACTTGTCTTCTATTTCTGATATAGAAGTTTTTTCCTCACCCTGAGTCTCATCATCAGTAATAACTTGTATATTCTCTTGAGTATTGGCTTGTATATTATACCCCTCTGAGAGTTTTTCATATTCTTCTAGGGACTCCTCTATCTCCTTAGGAGTTATATAGTCCCCTGAGGAATACTCATTTTCCAAAAAAATATCTACTAAATCATTGTAATTATCATTATGTCTAGATGTAGAAAGTATAATATTATATATACTCTGTGCTAAACCCTGAGCATATTTTTCAGCACTTCTATTGGATTCCAGTTTTTCTTTAGGTGATTTTCTGCTTCCATCTTTTCTAAACCTATACTCAGTATCCATTTTTGTTTCATATGTTATAGAAATATTATTTATATTAGATTTTTCTATTGCTTCCTCTAATTTTAACATTCCTCTTTTATACTTATATTTATCAGTTTCATTATATCTTTGATTTCTCTCACTTAGTAGTTTTTTTAAGACCAAGAGAAATGATCTATCTAAGATTGTAGAGTTTAAAGTTGGTATATCTAACATTTCATATTCATTTGAAATATTATAAATATAATTTCCATTTTTTACATTTATAAGTCCCAATAAGTTTAAAAACTCTATACTTGCAACTAGATTACTTTTATTTATCTTTAAATTTGTTAAAATAGTTTCTTGCGAAGGATTGCAAGTCTTTTTAGTATCATTTAAAAAAGTTTTTAAATAGATATATAAATTTAAAGGTTTTGTAGGTAGTACAAATCCCCAACCCGTATCATAAATCTGATTAAGACTATATACTGCATATCTCCCTTTTTTTTCGTTTTCTTTGCTTTTTACTCTTTTTATCATTATTATGCCTCCTTTAATTTAAAAAGGAGCGAGTATGTTTAATCTTTGTTTACCCCTTATAGTTATTAGTTCCTTATCTTTATTTTCTTTTATATTTTTGATAATCCGCTGCAATTTTATTTCTCGTTAAAGTTTTTAAATCTTCAATTACTGTATCAATATCATCTCTTTCATCTACTTCTACTTCTATTTCTATATTTGTTTTTAGATTTTCATAATCTCCTAGGTTAATCGTTGTCCCCATTGAGTATCTTACTTTAGATATTTTCATCCTTTATTCCTCCTATTTTTAGAAGGAACATCTTTATTTAAGTTTTATTTGTTCCTTTTTCATATTTTAGACTAGTCTTCCACTTCATTCTTACTAATATAAAGTTTCTATTTTATTACTTTTTGTAATTACTTTAACTACTGGCTTTACAACTGGTTTTATATCCAGTGAGTTTACTAGATCCATTTCTTCCTCTGTAATTAAAAATCTAAATTCCTTTTTTTCACTATAATGATCTCTGAATATAGTAAGCAACCTATATTCTTTTCCTAACATCAATAGTTCTACTTTAGTTGTCCTTTTGTCCTCCATTAGAATTTTAATTGAGCCTAAATTATTCATCATACTTCCTCCTTTAATTATTTAAACTTGGAGAGGCTTTGATTTAGTTTTATTTACTCCACAACATGTAATAAAATAAAACAGAATGAATTTTAAAAATTTAGTTTCATTATTTTTCTTTTATTTTATTAACTGTATACGATATTATCTTACACAACAACACTTGTCAACCCCTGTATTCATCACATTATCAGTACTTTTCAATATAAGTATGAAATTATATATGTTTTTTATAATTTGAATAACAAAAAAAGAAATAGCAGCATTTATAAAGTAATTTCACTTTATACTTATGCCACCATTTCTTTTTTCTCACTAACAAATTTCTCTTCTCAACTATATTATCAATTATATTCTTATGATAGACAGTCATTTAAACTATAAGACAGAGAGTCTACATTATATTATTTAGACATCTCTATTGATCCTCCTTCTTTTGTAACTTTTTTAAAGGTAATTAATTTTACCTAGTTTCTATGAAAATTATTATTGTTAGTGATTTTATATTTCAAATATAGTTGAATAAAAATTAAAATCCAATATAATATGCTTTCTAATAATTCACTTGTAAGACTGTCTAATTCAATTGATACAAATGAATTTTAAAATAAAAGAAAACAATAAAAGGAGGACTGTATTATTAATTGAATTATAACGTATTTTCCTTAGGTTGTCAGTTATAATATCTTTTAGTTTATCATTTCAAACCTTTAATCGCTGTTTTAAGGGCAGGTTTATGGCTCTAATAGTTTTGTAGCCATATCCCTCAATCTAACCTATCTAAGGATACTAGGGCCTTTCTATTGCTTGTTCATGCTTTACCCAATAGCATATCTTCAACTGTAAACTAAATTGTATTTAAAAGTAATATATTATCATTAATCTAAAACTGATTTATTAAATTCTATTAAATTCGGTGTAAACATATTATTTTATTTAAATTTTATTGATATATTCTTATATGCTAAAATATTGTTCTTATAAAGGTTAATTATTATTACTTTCGGTAACTTTTGGAGTATAATTCCCCATAATACTCTGTTTTGGGTTGTTTTAGTCTATATTAAGCGATTTTAATTAAATGCTGGACTCATGCATTTAATTCGGTTTATTTTCGTTTTATTCGGTTTATTCTCTCTATCATCATCTATAGTAGGTCATTTAATTCGGGCGAATTTAATAAATTGCTAAATGTCGCTAAATGAAGCCTTTAAGAAGATTTATTTATTAATTTTAATATCTACCATTAGATTTTATTAAATTTAATAGCAGATATTATCTGATATATCTATAATTAGTATAGATATATTGAATATTAATATTTATTAGAAGATATTCACAAATATATAATTTAATAAATGATATATTTAAAACTAAACTTTATGAATAGATATATCTAATCTATCCATTATAATTATTTAATAATGTATATTAAAACAAAAAGAAAATGGTATCAGCATAAGGTAATTTACCCTAGACTGATACCACATCTTTTATACTAACTAATTACTTTTCACACTTTTAAGTTTGTAAATATTATACTAAAAACACTTATGATGATATTAGAACTCTTAGATTTTCTTAAAAGTGAAATAAAAAAATACACAAAAGAAAGTTATTAACCCATGAAAACTACTACACTATATTATTTAGACATATCTACTACTCTTCCTTCTTTATCATAAACTTTATTTAAACTTTCTTCTATATTTGATCTGATTTTTGAATTTAGATAATCTTTGGATATGGTCTTACTCATAAACAAATTAAAAAAGAATGACATTGTTGGAATGACACCAAATATTTCTTCTTTCATAATTCTTAAAGTAATATAAGAACTAAGATTTAAAACTATACTTGAAAACAAGAAAATTAAAAATGAGTATATTTTCTCTTTTCTACTTATCATCTTCTCACCAGCCTTTAGTTTATATAAGTATGGCCTTCCTTAACTGGAAGGCCGTGCATAATTAAACAAAACTAAACTAAGAAAGGAGTGTTACAAATGACATAAAATACAATCTATATTAAACTAAAAAGGAGGTGTCTGTATTATATTTTCAAAATTAATATTACTTATTAAATTATCTAGTCTTTTAGATAAATCCTTTACTTCCTTATTAATTTTACTATATTTATCATTTTTATTATCTAGATTATTATTTGTTAAATTTATTCTAATTATTTCAATATTATCAACTTCTAGATTACTACTTAATATTTCTTCTAAGGTCTCTTGGATACTCAAGATATCTACCCCCTTATTTTTATAGTTCTTTTTTTCTTTGTAATTATATTATAACGTCGAATCCGCTCATCTACAAGGCTTAATAGTATTTTATTTGAAATTATTTCACAAAAAAAAACGACCTATTTTTTGCTTAGGTCGTCTTTTAATTTATCTATTTTGCTTTTATTGTATGTTTTATAACTATTATTCATTACACGATCTTTAATTGTTGGAGTTCCTTGTGTATATACATCTAAGACCCTTATATCCTTGTGTCCTGTCCACTTCATAATATCTGCATGTGATAGATTTTCTTCAACTAAGTTGGTAATAAAGGTATGTCTAAATGTATATGAAGTAATATCCTTATCTATTCCACTTGCTATAGCATATTGTTTTACTATTTTACTAAATGCTGTTTCGCTTAATCTACTTCCCATATCACCTTTAATCAAATAGTCTTCAGGATCCAGGGAATCTCTTTCTTTTAAATAGTTCATTAACGTCATATATACACGATCATTTAATGGCAATACATCATTTACATTTGTTTTGCTTCGCCTCACATACAATGTCTTATTAGTCATATCAAAATCTTTAATTTTAAGTTCCAATAATTCACCCCTACGAAGCCCCAAAAAAGTTAGCATATATAGTATTGCACTTGCCCTCTTCCATCCCTTATCTTTTAATTTATTTGGCATGGTTATTACTTCTTCTACCTCTTCTGGAGTTAAAACTTCTTTTTTCTCCATGTCATGAAATGGTCTGGAAGTTTGAATTACTTTCATATAATTTACATCTATTATTCTAAGGTTTTCTAAGTATGTAAAAAGACTTTTTAAAGCATTTAACTTTCTATTTACAGTTGCTTGCTTATAATTCTTCTCATCAAATAAATAATCCCTGTAGTCTAAAAGAATGTCTTCGTCTATATCTTGTATGTATTCTATATTTTTTTCTTCTTCCATATATTTTTTAAATATTTTATAGTCTGTTACATAAGATTTAATAGT
>CAZWTU010000102.1:0-5811 GCA_964637035.1 uncultured Tissierellaceae bacterium | reverse complement strand
CCGTCCCCTTTGTCATTTTGTGTGCTTGTCATCCTGAGCTTGTCGAAGGATCTTATGTTTTATATATTTTTGTTTTAAGTCAAAACAGAAAGATTTGTTCCATAGAAAGGTTGTGTTTAAATATGAAAGTAGTAGGCATCACCACCCAGCAGGAAGTTTTTATAGGGTCTAAGACCCGTAACTTTAGAATAAATGAATTTTTAATAATAGAAGACCCATATCAAGGTGACTTAATAGGGGAAGTTGTTGAGGCTAAGACCTTTAACAGATATATTCCTTTGAATATTTCAGGAGACTTTGTGGACAAGTCTGTTCTGGAATCTCTAAAGACTTTAGGTTATAATATAGACGAAGAAACCATCTATATATCTAAAGTAAGGCTACTCAATGAAGCCTTATATCCAGTACAGACTGGTGCAGATTTAAGATTACCTGAGTTTCATGAAGTTAAAGACTTAATGATAAAGACAAGTGTGGCGGATGGACTAGTCTTAGGTGTAATAAGAAATACAGATGATATGGCCATAGGTATGGATGAAGAATATAGAGATTTACTTTATACCTTTGAAGAAAAAGGACTTAAGCCACAAATAGAAATTCCTTATATAATGGATTTAAGGTCTATGCACCATTATCCTCATATAGGTGTATTTGGTGGGTCTGGTTCAGGTAAATCCTTTGGTCTAAGGGTAATTCTAGAGGAATTAATGGAAAAGAACATCCCTACTATTGTCTTGGACCCTCATTTTGAAATGGATTTTACCGATAAGGCAGATTATATTAATAAAGAAATAGATTTTACTAATAAATTTAAATGTTTGCAAGTTGGGTATCATGTAGGAGTAAAGTTTGAAGATTTAAATGCACAAGATATAAAGAACTTATTGGATGCAGCTTCCCCACTTACAGATGCAATGAATAATGTGGTAGATATATTATTTAAGAGAAACAATTCTTTTTATAACTTTTATAACATATTACAGATGTTAACAGAAGCCCAAGAGGAGGGTTCCTTAGATAGAATACAAAATAGAGTCAGTGAATCCAGCTCTAATGATGAAAAAAAGGCTTGGGAAAAGAGAAAAGAATTATACTTATCCTATGATAAAACCTGTCCCTACAATTCAGTTAAAGGAATAATGTGGAGACTAAAGAGGTTAGATAATGAAGGTATATTTTCAAAAGATATTAAGGAAATAGAAGAAGGCCTGCAAAATGCTAAACTAATGGTTATTCAAGGTAATACTAGAATGCTACAAGTATTTTCTACTTATTTACTTAATAATTTATATCATAAAAGAAGGGATTATAAAGATGCCTTGTATAAGCATACACTGGCTGATTATTTCCCACCATTTATAGTAGTTACTGATGAGGCCCATAATTTTGCACCAAAAGGCTATAATTCCCCTTCTAAATCAATATTAAGAGAAATATCTCAAGAAGGGAGAAAGTACGGTGCATTTTTAATATTGGCTACTCAAAGACCTACATTATTAGATGAAACCATTACAGCCCAGTTGAATACCAAATTTATATTTAGAACAGTTAGGGCCTCAGATATACAGACAATAAAGGAAGAAACAGACCTAACAATGGAAGAGACTAGAAGATTGCCCTACCTTAGAACGGGAGATGTATTTATATCATCTGCATCTGTAGGAAGAACAATATTTGCACGGATTAGGGCAGCTACAACTTCTAGTCCTCATACTGAAAATCCCTTTGATGAATTGAAAAATAAAACTAAGGATGAAGATGAAAAGTTTATAAATATAATAAAAAGTAAACTTCCTATAAGTGAAAATGACTTTTTAGGCACTGTAAGGGAAATAGAAAAGCTTGATGGAATAACTATTACAGTAGATGGTCTAGGGGAAAGATTAGAACAAATGGTAGGAAAAGGGTTACTAAAGAAGGAAGAGACAATTTTTGGTTATAGGTACAAAGAAATAGAAAACAATAAATAGATCAAAGAGGTGGAATATGAAGTCTACTGGAAATAAGCTTCGGGTGTTTGCTGGAGTATTGATTATTATAATTGCACTGGCATTAATTTTTCAATACATACATTTTAATGGAATGTTAAGGGCTAGTAAAGAGAATAATATAACTGAATATAATCAAGATTTAAAAGATAGACTAACCAGTGAATTACATCATAATAAGGAGTATATCAAATTTGTTTCTAGTTTTATAGAAACTGTTGAGTATACTAAAGAAGATGCTGAAGATTACCTAGGGACCCTTGTAAAAGAAGAAAACCTGATGAGATCTATTTATTTCGTAGATAATAGGGATGGAAGTTTTATAACTAGTGATGATTCGGTAGGAGAATTTCAGGTGGACCTAAGAGATAGACATTGGTATACAAACTCTTTGGGAGAAGAGGATGTAATAGTATCCCCTGTCTACGTAGATGCCTTAGATGGCAGTCTAATAATTACCCTATCTAAGTCTATATATACGGAAGATAATAAACTAAGGGGTGTCCTAGCTGGAGATGTAAAGGTTGAGGATATAACTCAAGTAGTACAAAGCTTAACTAATGAGATATTGGACTACTCTTTTTTAATAGATGGACAAGGCAATATAATAGACCATAAAGGCCATGAATGCCCTGATTGCTTAAATAAGGAGGCTTTGGAAGATTTAAGTGAGAAAAGCTACCAAGACTTTAGAAGGGCCAAATCAGGATTTGAACTAACAGAAATTGATAACATCTCAGGATTTATATTCTATGATTTAATGGAAGATGTTAATTGGATTGTAGCAAGTTTTATTTCGGAAAAAAATTACACAAACACTGAAGCTGGAATATGGGGCATGTTTTTTACCACCCTATTACTGTCTATGATAATCTTTGCTACATTTACATATTCATTTAAAAAATATTTTATCAATCCTACAATACAATTTTATAATGATACCAAAAAAGTTGATCTTACAGGAAACCAAGGATATAGAATGCCAAGGTATAAAGAAGATCCCTTTGATGAAATAAGAGAACTGGCAAATAGTATAATAGATAATACAGAAAATTTAATGATAGAAGCAGAAACCAACTTTGAAGAAATAACTGCACAAAATGAAGAATTAGAAGCATCTTATAATCAGTTGACCGCATTTGAACAAGAGTTAAGATACCAGTACGAAAAGAATAGGGCTGTAAATGAAGCTTTACCAGATGCATTATTCATTATAAGTAGTAAGGGAGAATTTATGGATATTCAAGTTTCAAGCGAAAAAGACCTTTATATACTTGAAGAAGACTATGTAGGAAAGTATATGAAGGATGTATTTACTGATGAGATATTAGTAAATACAGAGGCTTTAATGGAAAATGTTTTGAAAGATGATATAGTAGAAAATTTTGAATACGAATTGGATGGATATGCGGGAATTCAAAGATACGAGATTAGAATAGCAAAGCTAAATGAAGATCAGGTTTTAGCCATAGCAAGAAACATTACTAAGGAAAAGGAACTAGAAGATGAATTGACGAATTTAAGCTATAAAGATCAATTAACAGATCTTTATAATAGAAGATATTTTGAAAAGAAAATAAAAACAATAGATAAGTCCCATAACTTGCCTATTAGTATTATAATGGCGGATATAAATGGATTAAAGTTGATAAATGATTCTTTTGGCCATGAACTGGGAGACCAGCTAATTCAAAACATAGGGCAAACCATATTGAAAGGATGTAGATCAGAAGATATAGTATTTAGGGTTAGTGGTGATGAATTTATGGTAATATTGTCTAATACAGATAAAAAAATAGCAGAAAAAGTTGTAAAGAGGATAAAGGATATAAGTAAGAATACCGGATTAATTCACGAAGAATTAAAGGATTTAGATTTTGCTGTGTCTTTTGGGATAGGTACTAAAGAAAACCTTAACAGGGATATAGATGACGCAGTTAAAGAAGCAGAAGAAAATATGTATGATCATAAGCTTTACGAGGGTCAAAAAATGCGTCTAAAAACAGTAGAATCCATGATTGATTCTTTACACAAAATTAATCCTAAATTAAAAGAGCATACAATAAATGCAATGGAATATGGTGAAAAACTGGGTCTGGCCTTAAAGCTTTCCCCTGGAGTAAGGGAAGTTATTAAAGACACAATTTTTTACCAAGAAGTGGGTAAGATAACACTTTCAAAAGAATTGATTAATAAGACCAAAGCATTTACACCAAAGGAATTAGAGGAAATAAATAAACATCCTGCAGTAGGCTACAGGATACTTACTACTGTAAATGACTTAATAGAAGTTGCTAAGTATGTACTTTACCATCATGAAAGATATGACGGGTCAGGATACCCTAAGGGTTTAAAAGGGGAGGAAATTCCATTTATATCTAGATTCATAAGTGTAGTAAATTTTTATGTATCAACACTATTAGATAAGGAATACGAAGATATAATGTCTAAGGAATTTGTGATTGAAAAACTTAGAGAAAAATCAGGAACGGAATTAGATCCTAAGTTAGTGGATATATTTATAAAAGAAGTTCTTCAACTTGAATAATCTAGTAAATAAAATAAACTCCCAATTGGGAGTTTATTTAGTCTAATATATAAACTTTTACTTTTCTTCTTCCAAATTTATAAACATCTGCTGATGATTCGAAAAATAAATCAATTTTGTTTCCTTTGATGGCACCACCTGTATCTTCTGCAGTAGCAAATCCATAGTCACTACTAGAGTCTAAGCTTTCTATATAAAGCTTAGTGCCAAGGGGTATGACCTTTGGGTCAACTGCAACTGAACCAGGCCTAGCCCGTGTACCAGATGCTGTAATACCATAATGAGGATCACCAGGGTTTTTTCCACAACTTTCGAAGGATAAATCATAGGCCGTGGCTGACATGGTTAATGCCTTCTTAAAACCTGCATTACCTCTGGAAGTAACTACTATAGACCTAGTTCCCTTTTCCACAATATTAGAAATAGGTTCTGATAGTATTTCTTCTTTTACAATGTTTGCATCTTCCAATCTTCCATTGACATACTCTTTGGAAATATGGATCTCTTTTAGCCCATCTTTACCTTCTTGTACAACTTTTTCACTTCCTATGTCTAAGTTTTTGTTTTTCATAACAACTCTTTCATAGGGTATAAACTCTTCTTCTGTTTCTACTATATCCTTAACACGATATAGTTCTATGTTGTCCCCCTGGACTATTTCCTTGTCTAATCCTGGGTAAGTATAATCCTTTCCTTCTATGGCGATTCCATTATCACCTAGTACTTCTTCAACTGTAGTGTGAATAGAACGTAAATCAAATTCCTTATCACCTACTGAAAGAGTATAAGCCTTTGGATTATTTATGATTATATTTATATTGTCGTCTATTTCTGTTTTCAGAGCTAGATTTATATATGCCCCTTCTTCCAGTTGAATCCCTTCATCTAATAGAAGTTCTTCCACTGTTTTTGCCCCAGTAACTACTTCAATAACATTATTATCTATATCTAAGAAAACATTAAATGTATTTTCTTGATTTAGGTAAAAACCTAAAGATAAGGTTACTGCAATAGCTAGGGCCACCAAGACTATAAATTTCCAAGTCTTGTTTTGTATGTGACTTTCCATTTTATACCTCCTAATATTTAACTATCTTGATTCTAATCAATAAAATTTGGTTTGTCAAATTTCACAGTTAAGAGTTACAATATTCAGAAAAAGGCTACATCCATGTATTACCATATCTTATATAATATACAACTTCATGGCATAATATTCACAAAATATAAACTTTGTTTAAATTTAATCCCACAGACCACTGGATAAGCCATAGT
>CAZWTU010000101.1:0-5811 GCA_964637035.1 uncultured Tissierellaceae bacterium | reverse complement strand
ATATATAGGTTTTTAAAATCTAGAGATATAAGGCAATGGGCTAGCCTTGAAGAAAGAAGTTTGGAATTATTTTATGATGAAAAATACCTTACCAATAGAAAAGAAAGCCTTAAGGGGAAATATGGAATTTTGAAAAGGCTTAAGATTTCCTATGATGATTTAAAGATGAAAAAGTATGGTGAAATGTTTATATATTGGAATAGGGGAACCAAAAATATTAAAAATGTAATTATACTTGAAAATCATTCTACATTTTTTTCATACAAAAGGGCAGCAGAAGAGGGTAGGCCAATATTTGGATTTAAGCCAGATATTTTAATTTATGGTGGGGGTAATAAGATAGAAAATAGCTTTTCTTTTATAGAGGAAATAGCTGATATTTCAAAGATACAGGTTCTATACTTTGGAGATATAGACTCTGAAGGATTTGCTATATATTATAGGTTAAGAGAAAGATATAAGGATGTAAATATTAGCCTACAAAAAGAAGCTTATAAACACCTAATAGCTATAACTAATAGGGACTACAAGAAAATCAGTAAAAAGAAAAACCAATTATATTTAGATTGTTTTTTACAAGAAGTAGGGGATTATTTTGAGCCTAATACCATAGGAAAACTTGAAAACATATGGGACAAGGATTTGCGTATACCTCAGGAATTAATAGATTATGAATACTTATTGAAGGTGAGTAAATGTTTATAGAAAGTGGATTTTACAATAGAATGAAGAAATTAATCCCTATTCGCATGCTTGGCTCAGGAATGGATCTGGGAGAATTAAATGAATACGCTTATGAAATATCTTTCCTTCTTATACAAAACATATTTAAAAGGGAGCTTAATGAAAATCCTAATAGGACTAGGGATGATATGATTTTTATAACTGAGAAAGTACTTATTGATATGAACTTACAAGCAAGTAGGGAAATAGTTGAGAGAATAGTTGATGGTACACTTTGGTATAGGGAGCCTAATAAGCAAGAGGCCTTTTCTACAGAAATTTTTAATGAGGATAAAGTGTCCAAGGAAGATTATAGCTTTAGGTATTTCACAATAGATAGGGAAAACAGTCTTTGGGACCAGGGTGGGTCTACTGTTTATATGCTAAGTGAAGAAAGCCAGGAAATGATATTTATTACTAGGGAGATCTTAGAGGAATTTGGATTTGACCTAGAGCAATTTTACACACTCCAGCTAATTAAGACTGGTAACTTATCTAAGGCTAATAATAGTATAGATGGATTGATTGGCAGGGTTCGGACTTTAATAAATAGGGAAAAGGAATATAGGAGAACCATCATAAGAAATCCACAAAATATAATCTTTAATAGGAGTAATAGGGGAGAAAGATCAGAAAAAGAAATAAGGGACCAATTCCAAGAAGAACAAGATTTATTTCAAAAGATGTTCGCTTGGAAGTCTAGATATGATTCTCTGCCAGATGATAGAAAGGCAGAGGCTGAGGAAATGTTTGAAAAACTTCAAAGGGCTAGGGCCTTACATGATAATTTAGCCAAATATGTAATTGAAAACCTGGCTTTAGAACTTGAAATAAGGGTAAATCACCCAGAAAGCTTTTGGAGGATATCGAATTTAAGTTTTAAAAAAGATATTTGGAAGGAAAATATAATTAAAAATGGATTAAATAAAATGGAAGATTTAGAATCCATCCTATCTATTTTATTTTCTCCTAGGCTTGAATTTATATATCCCCTGGACTGGGCTTGGGCAGAGCAAAAAACCAAGTATAGGAGAAAAATAAAGGATTATGAAGAAGAGACAATCCAGGAAACTTGGGACTTTAGAAATACAGACTGGGAATTGATAGTAGAACTATGGGAGGAAGTATTTATTTCTCTTTTAAATAAAGGAAGTTTTTCTATTTTAGATTTAAATAAAAAGGATGAAGAGGAAAGGGCTAAATGGCTAAGGCAAAGGGAAAATATTGACCTATTTATGATGTTTGTAATTTCACCAGTAGTTCTTAAAAGCTTTCACAATGGAAAAGATGAAAGGCTTAAAGCCTTCCAGCTTATATGTGAGAAGAACTCAGATATAGGGGCCTTAGAGGGAAAAGAGGTTCTTTCTAAATTAGAAAATACGGATGAAAAGTTTAAATGGAAGGAATTATTTATATCTCCATATACAATTTATATAAAGGAGTGACAAGATGGCTTATATTAGTGAGGATATTAGACTTGCAAGTGAATTGTTTTTTCATTTATTAAACAATAGAATTCTTCCCCTAAATGATGTACTAGCTTCTGAATATGGAGAAAATAATCAGGTTAGGGAAATTGTCAATACAATGGCTAGGGAAGCTGGACTCCATATATTTGGGACTAGGGAAAATCTCCACTTAGTATCGGAAAAGGAAAATTCTATTTTTGCAACTACATACACACAAATGAAGGAAAAATTTAATAGGTTAAACAGAAAGAAACACTTTTATTTGGCTAATATTATTATTTCTATATATATAGCTGAAATCGATAGGGAAGGCAATTTTAATTTTAGGATAGAAGATGCGAGTATATCCTATTACAAATTAGAAGAAATAGTTACGGAAACTTTAGAGGCTTGGAAGGGGCGCAATCAAGATGAAGACTTTTCAGAAGACTTTGCCATTGCCATAGATGAAATCCATCACTTGTGGACTGTTGAAATGTCTCATTCTAGGCCTAGAAAAGATGGGAGAGGATTTAGTCTTTCTTCTCAAACTAGGTTAGGCTTTATTAATGAGGCCTTAAAGCCATTGGAATATGAAGGTCTTATTATAAACTTACATGAAGAATCTAAGATAATCCCCAAAAATGAACTCTATGAAAGACTAGATTACCTATATCATGGTGGAGATAGGTATGAGGAAATAATGGAATTAATAAAGATTACTAGGGAGGAGAAAAACAATGCCTAAGTTGTCTAAGATAAGATTAACTGGATGTAAATATGATGGTTTAAGAAAGGAACATGAAAACTCTACCTTTGATTTAAGAAAGGGAGAGAAACCAGACCATAGCCTTTTCACCCTAAAAAATGGTGGTGGTAAGGGCGTTATGATGCAGCTTATATTTCAGCTACTTTTACCTGAGACTAAATGGGGAAAGAATAATGGCAATCAAGTAATATCCATGTTCTATGACAAAAGAAACAATTTACAACCCTTTACTTTTCATGTTGTATTAGAATGGGTATTGGATACTATTCCAGAGAAAAGCTTGATAACTGGAATAAGTGTAAAATCAATAATTAAAAATACAAGTACAGATGATGAAGAAAAAACAGGTTTATCTTATTTTTTATATACCTATGAACATGATAACAATGGCTATTATACTGTTGAAAACCTTCCTCTATATGATGAAAAGAAGAAACAAGCAGTTGATTTAAAGGATTTTGATGACTTTTTAAATGACAATAAAAGGGACTTTATTAAATATAGTCAAAGCAGCGGGAAAAGAAAGGATTCGGACTACTATAGATACCTGCAAAGTAGGGGTATTTATAGAAATGAATGGATTACTTTAAAGAAAATAAACAAGTCTGAAGGTGGTATTAGTGATTATTTTAGTAATGCCAGCGATAATAAGTCAATTTTTGACAAGGTGATTATTCCTGCTATTAGTGAAAATATAAGAAATTATTCCAGTGATGATGGAAATAACCTAATAGAAATGTTTAGGAGTAATTTATCCATTACTAAGGATTTGCCAATTTTATTAAAGAGGGAAAATGATTATAGGGAATTGACTTTAAGCATAGACCCTTTAATAGAAAATGCAGATAGTGGTGCCAGGTTTATGGACCAAAGGCAAAGACTAATAGATGAAGGCAATGACATCCTTTATATTTTAAAGGATGAAATGGCTATAGTTTCTGATGAAATAGAAAAATGGAGAAATTCACATGAAGTGGCAGAAAAAGAAAAAGATGACCTAAGCTTTAAAAAGGATAATTTAATTTACAATAGGGAAAGAAATGATTATTTACAAATAGAAAGCCAGGTTGACAATTTCATCAGAGAATATGAAGAAAAGAATGAGGAATTAAAAAATAAAAAAGAAGAATTAACCCTTTATAATATAAATAAGCTACTTTACCACAAAAAGATAATGGAAGAAAAGATTGAAAATACAAAGCTTGAAAAGCAAGCCCTAATAAAAACCTTGGATATAGAAGATGTTAGGGAAAAGGCAGAAGACTTGGATTATAAGCTTGAGTTAGAATGGGAAAAGACACTAAAAGAGTGGGAAAACCATGAAATAGGATATTATGGCTATATAAATTATACAAATGGAATAATAGAAGAAGAAAGAAATAAGAAAGGCAAGTATAAGGAGAAAAGGGCAGAACTTGAAAATGAGATAAATAAATTTCAAATAGAAGAGGAAATCCTGGCAAAGAAAAAGAAAGAACTAGAAATGTATTATGACCCCATGAGCCTTGCATTTCCAGAAAGAATTTTAGAAGATTTAAATACTTCTAAGGAAGACTATGAAAATGGACTAATTCAATTGACCAATGAAAAAGAATCTATTGAAAAGAAGATAAAGCTTGTAAATGAAGAAGTTAATAAGGAAAAATATATAGTAAGTGAGAAAAAAATTCAATATGATAAATTGGATAAAAAGATCCAAGAACAAGAAATAAAGGAAGTAGAATTAGCTAGGAATATTTCTAAATTATTGATGGAGACTTATGATGGTAGTTTACTAGATAAATCTTGGTTTTTAAGAAAATTAGAAAGCCTAGAGAGATTACATGCTTCTAAGAAAAAGACCCTAGAGGAAATTCAAAGAAACATATGGGAGAAAAACATCCATAAGTCCTTAAATGTAGAAGAGTATTTTATTCCTAATAAGGATATTATTTTCTTAAAAAATCAAATAGAAAAGCTTGATATCCATGTGGAAACTGGAAGCCAATATTTAATGAATTTAAAAGAAAAGGAAAGAGACAATCTTTCAAAGACTAATAGGGGCTTTATATACTCCCTAGTTATTAGCAATGAAAGGGATTGGAATATAATAGAAAAAAATATGGATAAAGACATACTTTTAAATAATATGGTCCCTATTTTTATAAGAAGTGAAATGAATAAGGGTGGTGTAAGTAATTTCAACTATATAAGTAGCAAGGCAGATAAATTAATAGATAGGGAAACCTATAATGAATGGAAATATGGACTGGAAGTGGATTTCAATAAATTATCTAATATAAGGTCAAATATTATTGAAGATATTGAAAGTATTGAAGATACTAGGGACCAGTTAAAGCTACTTAATCAGGGACAATTGGTTTTTGAATTAGATAAGGAATTAAGAGACCTGGAAAATTTTATTTTAAAACATTCAGATATGATTATAAATTATCAACAAGAATTATCTAGTTTTAATAACAATTTAAATATAAATATAGGCAAGATAGAAAAGAATAAGGATATTTTGGATAAATTAAATGAAAAAACCAGGCTTATGGAAGAATATATAAGTTACTTGCAAGAAATAAAAGAAAAAGAAATAATAATAAATGGAGTAATACAAGAGTTAAAGAAAATAAAGGCCTATATTTTAGATATAGATGACAATGTTGAAGAAATAAGATATAGGCAGGATGCTATTAAGGATAGCTATTATAAATGGCAGGTAAATATAAAAGATTTATTTAAAAGACTTAAGTCTATTTATAAGGAAGCCCTATATGAAATCAATATAGATAAAAACTATAAGACCTTTACCATACCTAACTTTTCCATGGTGGCTGATGATTTGATTTTACTATTGGATGAAAGGGAAGCCATTGAAAAGGA
>CAZWTU010000100.1:0-5941 GCA_964637035.1 uncultured Tissierellaceae bacterium | reverse complement strand
CTGAGCTACAAGGTGATGGATCTTTATATATAGATAGGATTTAAATTTTATAATAGCATTTTCATTATCTGCCATATTATGATATTATGGTCTAGTTACTATTAAATACCTACAAGTATTTACATAATATGTTATGGAACATATGGAGGAGAATAATAATGCGCTTTATACCTACTTTTTGTTTAAGAGAAGGACTCGTGCTCGGTAAGAGTATATATAATAACCTTGGAGGACTTCTTCTAAAGAAGGGTTCTGAGATAAAAGGCCCTTATATTGAAAAGATTCTTGAACTAGGGTTTCAGGGATTATATATAGATGATGATATATCAAAAGATATCGAAATTAAAAATGTAATTAGTGATGAGTTAAAATTAAAATCAATATCAAAACTTAAAAATATGTTTATGAATATAGAAAGTAATAAATCTACTGATAAGGATATAAAAGAAATCGGTTATGCTGCTGAAGATATGGTTGATGAATTAATTGCTAATAGAGACCTAATGGTAAATATGGTTGATATCAAATCATTTGATAATTACACCTTTCATCATTCTGTAAATGTAGCTGTCCTTTCCATTATTATGGGCATATCTTTAAATTTAAATAAAAATGAATTATATAAACTTGCCATGGGGGCATTGCTACATGATGTTGGTAAAGTATTTATAAATCAAGATTTATTAAATAAACAAGAGCCCCTAACTGGCGAGGAATTTAAAATAATGCAATCACATTCTATTAATGGATACAGATATGTAAAATCTAACTTTAATGTTCCTGTTAAATCATATATTGCAGTTTTAGATCATCATGAAAAGTATGATGGGACAGGTTATCCCAATAATAAAGTTGGGGAAGATATATCCTTATTTGGAAGGATTATTGCAATTGCTGATGTATATGATGCTTTAACTTCAGATAGACCTTATAAAAAATCATCTCTTCCTGCAAATGTTATAGAATATATAATGGGAGCCCCTGGTAGCCAGTTTGATTTTGATCTGGTAAATATATTTCTAAAAAAGGTTGCTGCATATCCTGTTGGTACTTGTGTCAAATTAAATAACGGTGTCATAGGAATAGTCGTTGAAAATTATTCTGACTCTTCAACTCGACCCAAAATCAGGGTTTTAAATAGTCCTAGTAAGAAAGATATTTACGTAAATCTTAGAGATGATATGAATAATAATAATTTAACTATAGTCGATATTGTCAATATGTAATATTCACTTCTAATTAGATTCCTTAAAGTATTATCCAAGTTTAGTAATTGGAAAAGTCAAAGTTATTTGAAAACAACTTTGACTTTTTTAATTCATTAGTTTACAAGTTTATAATATATCTTTGCAGTTAATCTATATACAAGACCATATACAATCGCAAATATTAGTATTACTATTACTGTAAATACTAAGAATAACTTTGTATTGGTTAAATATAACATTGCTAACATTTTGCTTACCACTGGAAATGCTACAATGATGTGTATGATAGCTGTTATAAGGGGTAGAAAAAACACAATCATTATCTGATTCTTAATAGCCCCCTTCACTTCCTCCTTGCTCATACCAACCTTTTGCATAATAGTGAATCTATCATGATCATCGTATCCTTCAGAAATCTGTTTATAATAGATAATCAACACCGTTGCAATCATGAAAAATGTTCCTAAAAATAATCCAATAAATAATAAACTTCCATAGATAGATAGAAATTCTTGGCGGGAATTATAAATGTTTTCCATAGATACTTGACGCTCTATTGATCCATTTAATGCACTCAAAAGTGTAGAGCAAAATTCAACTTTATTATCCATAGATCCATCTAAATCAAAGTTATATTGATAATAAATTGGAATAAGTCCATCTAAATTGGAATCATATTCATAATGTGTTGGATTAGTTCCCTTTTCTTTTTCACTAATCATAGTTGATATTTCTTCCATTGTTTCAATATCAGCTACAACAATTTTCACTGTATTGAAAATTCCTAAATTACTAATAAAATCAATATTGTCTGCCCTCTTCTTTATTTCAAATTCTTTATCATAAAGTTTAATGGTTTCATATTTAAAATCCTTTACATTAGTCCAGATTAAAACTTCTCCATAGTCCAATGTTTCATTTTGACCAGTATTATTATTATAATCCCCAAGTGTTACTATACTAATTTCATATAAAGAATGAATATCTTTTATATCCAAATCTGGTCTACCAATAAATGTATTCTCATTTCTAAAACCAACAATAGGAAGAATATAATATTCAGAAATATCTTTTATATCCAAATCATTCTTTTCCACATGATTTAAAATATCTTTTTCGATCCCTTCAATATCTTGCCCTTCATAAACATGACTAGTCATTATATCATATGGGTACCTTGTTTTTATTATATCCTCCATACCTACATATAAGGAAATTGTTGTAGATAATACCAGTAATACGGCTGTAGATAATATACATATATTCGCAAGTCCTATAGCATTTTGTTTCATACGATATATCATACTAGATACTGCTACAAAGTGTTTTTTATTATAGTAAAACTTTTTATTATTTCTAAGAATTTTAAGAATTGTGATACTTCCTGCCATAAAGAGAAGATATGTGGCAAAGATAACAAAAACAACTGCTATGAAAAATACATTTATGGACTGAACAGGATTTTCCACAGTTAAAGCCAAATAATATCCTATTCCAAGGCAAATAAATCCTACTATTGCCATTAACCAATTTGCCTTAGGCTCTTTTTCTCCTTCTTTATTTCCCCTCATTAAATTAATTGGATTAGTAGTATGAATTTTCATTAAGTTAAATAACATTACCAAACCAAATGTTATCAGAAAAAGAATCACTGTTACTATAATTGTTCTTACTGATATGATAAATTTAATTGATGTACTTAGATTTAAAATATTTAGTAAAAGAGCAAACATTAATCGTCCTAGCAAAACACCTGATAATATGCCCACTATTAAAGAAAATCCTCCTGAATAAATTACTTCGAACAATAAAACTTTGCCAATATGTTTTTTTTCCATACCTAGTATACTATATAAACCTAGCTCCTTTGTCCTGCGTTTTATAAGAAAACTATTCGTGTAAAATATAAAAATTAGAGAAAATCCCCCTGCAATATATACTCCAAAGTTTAAAATTGTTACCATAGTAGTATCACCATAAAAACTACCCATACCAGCCTGCTCCATTACAGCATGAAGAATATAAAACAAACCTATCATAACTGTGCAAGATAATATATATGGAAAATAGGTATCCTTGTTTTTCTTGATATTACTCATGGCTAGTTTAGGGTAAATAAGTTTATTCATCCTTATTTCCCCCTGTTGCAAGAATTGTTAAGGTATGGGCTATTTTTTCGTACATTTCCTCATTAGTTGAACTTCCCTTGTAAATCTGATGAAATATTTCTCCATCCTTTATAAATAATACTCTATTTGCATGACTTGCAGCTTTTGTACTATGGGTTACCATTAAAATAGTTTGCCCTTTTTTATTTATCTTTGAAAATATATCTAATAATTGACTTGTTGCTTTTGAATCAAGAGCTCCTGTTGGTTCATCTGCCAGGATGATTTCTGGATTTGTAATAAGTGCCCTAGCAACTGCAGTCCTTTGTTTCTCACCACCTGAAACTTCGTATGGAAATTTCTTCAATAATATATTAATTCCTAAGTCTTCAGCAATAGGGGTAAGTCTAGCCTTCATATCTTTATATGTTTTCCCAGATAAAACAAGTGGTAAAAAAATATTATCTTCTAAGGATAAAGTATCTAACAAATTAAAATCTTGAAATACAAACCCTAGATTATCACGACGAAATGCAGCAAGTTGACCTTCCTTCATAGATACAATGTTTTTTTCTTTTAATAGGATTTCACCATTAGTAGGCTTATCAAGAGATGCTAATATGTTTAATAATGTTGTTTTCCCTGATCCAGATTCCCCCATAATAGCAACATATTCACCTTCTTCTACTGAAAAAGAAATATTCGATAAGACTTCTACCTGATTGCCACCAAACTTTGTAGTATAGATCTTTTTTACATTTTTTACATTTAATAATTCCATTTTCTTCCTCCAAATCATTTTTAGTATAGTTTAAGTATAATAAAAAAAGAAATGTTTTGCCTTAGCTTTGGCTTACATTTCTTGTCTTAACCTTACATTTTTGTAAGGTAGCATCATTCTATCTCTATTTGACTTGAAGATAAGTCTATTTTTACTATTGTTCCTATACCTATTTTGGAGGAAATAGTAATCTTATGAGATAATTTATCTAATATATTTTTACAAAGGTGAAGACCTAAGCCCGTAGATTTTTTATTCATCCTTCCATTATATCCCGTAAATCCTCTTTCAAAAACTCTTGAAATATCTTCATCCTCAATTCCAATTCCAGTATCTTTTATTACCAATATCTTTTCTTCTTCAAGACTAATAGATATTTGTCCAGTATTTGTATATTTTAAGGAATTAGAAATAATTTGTTTTATCACGAATAATAACCATTTCTCATCGGTTATTACTTTAGCGTCTATTTCCCCTAAATCTAATTTAATATTTTTATAGATAAATATTTTAGCATAAGATTTCACAGCTTTTCTAACAATTTCAACTAATGAATATTCTTCTAATTTTAAATCTGATGACATACTTTCTACTCTAAGATATTGTAAGGCCATATCCACATATTGATCTATTTCAAATATTTGATTAGATAATTCTTCCTTTATGTCAAATTCTTCTGATTGTATTAAAAGATTTGCAGCTGAAAGTGGAGTTTTTATTTGATGTGTCCACAATGTAAAATACTCCATTAATTCCATGTTCTTTTCATCTGTTCGTGAAATTAATCTTAGGTTATCTTTATATAAAGTCAGAATTAAATTTTGATAATCTTTTTCTTCCCTTGTCTTAGCTACTGGAAGATTATCAAGAGTAATTGTAATATTATTTTTAGCATCCAATAATATCTTATGTTTTCTATGATATTTATAAAAATCATAAATAGATAAAATCATGGCTAAAGTAGCACATAGCAAAGTGGCATAAAGTATAGTTTCCAAAGGCAAGGAATAAAGAGCGAATACTATAGAAAAAATAAATATAAAACCCATATAAATTAATATATATCTTGATTTTTCTTTTAAATATGAAAATAATATCTTTAAGTTATTTTTCATTTACTCCACCATATATCCTAATCCTTTTTTTGTTATGATAAAATCATAAATCCCTACTTCTTCTAACCTTTTTCTTAACCTGGACACATTTACAGTCAAGGTGTTATCATCTATAAAATTATCACTCTCCCATAACCTAGTCATGATGTTATTTCTAGATACAATTTCTCCAGAACTCTCCATAAGAATTTGCATGATTTTAAAGTCATTTTTAGTAAGTTCTATCTTTTCATCTTTATATATAAGACAAGTATCATTTAAATTTAGCACTACACCATTTTTCTCAATCAAATTTGATTGTACTTGAAAAGAGTATGTTCTCCTTATTAAAGCATTTATCTTTGCTACTAGAACACTTAAATCAAAGGGTTTTACTATAAAATCATCCCCACCTATATCCATTGCCATTACAACATTCATATTGTCAGCTGCTGAGGAAACAAATATGATTGGCACTTTTGATATTTTCCTAATTTCGCTACACCAATGATAGCCATTATAGAAAGGCAAGGAGATATCTAGAAGTACCAATTGAGGCTCAAACTCTATAAATTCATTTATTATATCTCTAAAATCTTTAATATATTTTACTTCATAATCCCACTTAATTAAATGATTCGCCATAACCTTTGCAATTACCATATCATCTTCTACAATCAAAATTTTATACAAATATCTCCACCAACCTTTTGAATGCTATCTTAACCTCACTTATTCTGTTTTTATTAA
>CAZWTU010000099.1:0-5975 GCA_964637035.1 uncultured Tissierellaceae bacterium | reverse complement strand
ATCCAAAAATTTATGAAATACCTGATATATTTATGCAGGAAGGTTGGCATCATGAAATATTTAATAAGGAAGATAAGATAACATATAAGGGCGTTGTTTATAATGAAATGAAGGGTGCATATTCAACTCCTGAAACTATTCTTAATGATAATATAGGAAAATCCCTATTTCCTGATACCTGCTACCAGTATTCATCAGGGGGAAACCCAGATGTAATTCCTGAACTTAAATATGAAGACTTCTTAGACTTTCATAAATCCCTTTACCATCCATCTAATAGTTATATATACCTTTATGGTAATGGGGATATATTCCAGCAGCTTCAGCATATAAATGATGAATATTTAAGTAATTTTGATAAATTGGAAGTAGATTCTCATATCGAAATACAAAAACCTTTTACATCTATAAATGAAGTAAGAGATTATTACCCAATTTCAATGGATGATAATGCTAGAGATAAAACTTACTTAAGTCTTAATTTTGTCCTAGGAAAATCAACTGATTTAAAAAATTATTTAACTAGAAGCGTAATCAGCCAAATATTGATACAATCAGAGGCAGCACCACTTAAAAAAGCTTTAATTAAAGCGGGCATAGGTGAAGATATATTTACTGATTATCGATCCGGCTTACAATCTTATATTGGAATAGTTGCAAAAAACACATCAATAGAAAAGAAAGAAGCATTTAAAGAAACTATATATGGGACCTTAAATAACATAGTTAAAGAAGGTTTAGACAAAGATTTAATAGAGGCATCTATTAATATTGTTGAATATAATTTAAGAGAAGTATATAAATTCCCTACAAAAGGTATTATGTACAATATGATGTCCTTAGATAGCTGGTTATATGATGGCAATCCAACCGAGCCTCTTAAATATGGGGATGTAATAAAAGAACTAAGGGAAAATATTGATAGTGACTATTTCGAGAAGTTTATTATGGATAATATTATTGACAACACCCATAGTTCCCTAGTTATTATAGAGCCTAAGAAGGGTTTAAGTGAGGAAAAAGAAAAAGCCCTAGAAAGAAAATTAGACGAATATAAGAAATCCTTGTCTAATGAGGAGCTAGAAGCCTTAATTTTGGAAAACAAGAAACTAAAAGAGATGCAGTTATCTGATGATACTGAAGAAGCTAAGGCTACAATTCCTAAATTATCAATATCAGATGTGAATTCTAAGGCAGAGGTAATTCCTCAAGAAGTAATAAAAGAAAATAATACAACCATACTTTTTCACAATATATTTACTAGTAAAATAGCCTATTTGGATTTATATTTCGACACATCAATGGTTGAAAATAAACATATTCCATATATAAACTTACTTTCTAGATTGTTGGGAAAAATGGATACGAAAACAAAATCCTATGGAGAATTATCAAATAGTATTTATGTAAATACTGGAGGAATAGATTTCCAAAGCCTTGCATTGACTAGACAGGGAGACAATGAAGGTTTTAGCCCTAAGATAGTTGTTAGGGGGAAAGCTATTGGAGATAATATACCTAAATTAATGGAATTAATTAGTGAACTAATAAGAGATACAAATCTAGAAGACGAGGGTAGGATCAAGGAATTACTTCTTCAAATGAAATCCAGAATGGAAATCAGTATTATTGATAGGGGTAATGCAGTTGCTGCTGGAAGAGTAAGTTCTTATTTCTCAGCCCATGGAAAATATACAGAAAAATTAAGTGGTTTAGATTTTTATTGGTTCATATCAGATATTATAGAAAACTTTGATAAAAAGAAAGAAGAGTTAATATCTAATCTTAATAAAGTATATAATATTATTTTCAATGTAAATAATCTAATTATAAGCTTTACAGGTGATGAAGAAGATTTCTCAATTGTAAAAAGCAACTTAGAAATTATAACGAAAAAGCTTAACAAAGAAGAAATTATATCTCAGAAGTATAGCTTTAAAGAAGAAAAATTAAATGAAGGTATTCTATCTTCTTCCAATGTTCAATATGTGTCCAAGGGATACAACTTTAACAAGCTAGGATACGATTATAATGGGAGCATGAGAGTCTTGGCAACTATATTGAATGGAGACTACTTGCATAATAGAATAAGGGCCCAGGGTGGAGCCTATGGGGCCGGGATTTCTTTAAATAGATCAGGACAATTGACGACTTTTTCATATCGTGATCCTAATCTTACTGAAACCCTTAAGGTCTATGATAATATGTCAGACCATATAAGCAAACTAAATTTATCAGAATCAGAACTTACTCAATTTATTATAGGAACTATGGCTCGTTTAGAACCTGCCATGACTCCTCATATGAAGGGACAGTTGGCAACTAATAGATATATGTCTAATATTACCTTGGAAGATGTCCAAAAAACTAGAGATGAAGTTTTATCAACAAAGCTTGATAATATTAAATCCTTTGCACCATTACTCGCTGATACGATGAAGGAAGATTATATTTGTGTACTAGGTAATGAAAGTAAGATAAAAGAAAATAAAGATTTATTTAATAATCTTGTAAGATTAAATCAATAAAGCTAAAGTAGATAGGGATGTGTGTAAACCACATCCCTTATTTAATAAGTCTAGTAAATGTTTTAGATTTTGTTTATAATATATATGTTAGCTATCTTGGATAAGTTATTGAAATAAAAAGAGGTGATGGCTTGGCTAATAAGATAGGCGTAATTGTTAAGGGAATAATTGTAAATGAAAATAAAGTGTTACTAGTAAAGCGATCCAATAAGGATGAAATCAATCCTGGAGCTTGGGAATTTGTAGGAGGAAGACTAGAGTTTGGTGAAGACTTAGAAGAGGCTTTAAAGCGGGAGGCAATGGAAGAAGTGGCCATTAATATTAAGATAGATAGGATTCTATATGCCACTAGCTTCAAAAGACAAGCAAGTAGACATGCAGTGATTATTGTATATAAGTGCTTTGCTAAAGATTCAAAAGTAATGCTCTCAGAAGAACATAGTGAATATAAGTGGACTTCTAAGGAAAAACTAAGGAAGTTATTAGATAAAGATATATTAAAGGATGTAGATAAATACAATATACTGCCCTTAATATATGAAGGAGGATTAGACATATGAAGAAAAAAGGCAGGAAAAAGAAAATATCAAAAACAACTATTATTGCTTCCATTGTCGGAGGTATTATTGGATTTTTAATTGCAGTCTTTGGACACCGTATTAATATGATTGAAGGGTTTATCAGTCCACCGATATATATAATTGTTTTAATTATGGTTTTGACATTTATACTCTCTGTAACATTGCATGAATTTGGACATGCTATTAGTTTTCTTATAAATGGTATAAAAATGCGGGCAATAATATTTGTAAATTTCCTTTTAATTAAAGAAGATGGGGGTTGGAAGTTTAAAATAATTAGAAATAGTAGTTTAGGTGGTATTACAGTGCCAGAAATCACAAATATAAAAGATGAAGAAGAATTTCTAAAGGTGCAGAAAGGTTTTGCAAATGCACTAATTGCAGGACCAATTGCTTCTATAGTATCCTGGATAGCTTTGACTATTATCGGAGTAATAATTATAAGATTAACTAGAAATGTTTATATAAATTCTGTAATTATAGTGTTTTTAATTTCATTAGGATTAATAACTATACTTTTATTAATTAGTAGTTTCTTGAAAAATGATATGGTTATTGGTGACTTTCCTGCCTACAAGACTTCTAAATCTGATAAATATTTTGTTGCAATGCAGTTATATAATTATGGCTATTTTTCTTCTGACCCAGAAAAGGCTAGGGAAGAAAATATATATCTAAGACAATTTATAATAAAGGAATTACAGGAGAAATATGAAAATAGAGATACTCATTGGTATACACTTAGTATGATAGATACTATTTTACTAGAATACCTGGCAGGATTTTTAAAAGAATTACCAATGGTAGTTGAGGATTATATTAATTATATTTTAGAAAGTCCAGATATACTTTTAGATTTACGGGAAACCCAAGAAAAGGAAATAATGTATTTTCATTTAATAATGTATCTTTATAAAGATGAAAAGACCAAGGATAGGGCACTTGACCTATACGAGAAAATAAAAAGATCTATAAAGCCTAACACTCCAAAAAGAAAATATTTATTTAAACAAATTGATCAACTTTTAGGACTGGCTGATAATAGAAAGTTTTTAATGGAAAAGAAGAATATTATCAATACAGATATGCAATTTATATATAAACATTTCCCTGGATTTTTTATTGACGAGATTAAAATAAATAAACTTATAAACGAAGAATTTTTTACTACTTAAAAACATAAGATTCCTCATTACATTCGGAATAACAAAAGATGAAAATAGGTGGTTTTTCACTGGTATCGGACAGATGTTTTTCTTTGTCACACAAGTGAGATAATAATGGGTGAGGTTATATAATGGAAAGATTGATGGAAATGGTAAAAAACTAGATGATATGGGAATAAAAGCATCAAAATTAGGATGGGTTCAATATACTACTGGATATGATTTTGGCATAGCAGAATCTCGTCAGAAGGGTAAGTGGAATTGTATCAGAAAGCATAGCCAATTTATTTGGAGAATTTTTGATAAGTGAAGTAATTAATCCTTCAGGATTATACAAATATGAATAACTATTTAAGAGAATAAGTGGGGAAGAGTTCTCACTTAAATGGTATTTAGAATAACAAACAACCAAACAAGGGGGACAGGTCTTTTTGTTTGTTCACAAACAAAAAACCGTCCTTATGTTTGACTTAGATGTTAGAACCAGGAGTTTTCTTTGATGTATCATATCCTAATTCATAATATTGATTATTATTGAACTCAAAACTTTTAATTACATCAAGTTCAAGTTTTTTAACATGTGCATTATATGATCTAGGATTTATTTGATTTATAAATGTAATTAAAATAGGATATTTTTTATTCATTTGCATTCTTGAAAATTCAAAAAGGTTTGCAAGCACCTCAGTCCCACGGTAATCTTTATGAATTGCAATTGGGCCATATTGGTAAGAGTTTTCTTTAGAAAGAATTTGGCCTAAATACTCTGTATTAGGTAAATCCTTTATCATATATTCAAACAAAGGCCATTTTGACCAATAATCCCAAGAAGCAGCCATTGCATAAGCAACAAGCTTATCCCCATCACAAGCTATTGCAAGGCCATTTTCTTTTTGGATTAATTCTGTAAATTGTTCTTTAGTGAATAATGTAGTAACAAATCCATCAGCCTTGTCTTCTTCTTTTATAGTAGATACATGGTATTGTTGTTGCAATTCTGAAACAAAATCAATATCCTTTAATGTAGCGTTTCTATATATCACAAAAATTCCTCCTTTAAATTTTTACTTTAATTCATATTTTAATACAATAATTTGTTTGTGTCTAGAGGAGAGTTTGATATTTTGATCTTTGAAAGGAGTGAGTTAATTGAAAAAAAGTCTTGTTGCTATGCTACCTTTGTTAATCTTCTTGTTAATTTTAACCTTTACCATAAAATATTTATGGTCCTATTTAGTACCCAAACTATTTCCAGGAGCAGTTGAACAAAATTTGATTGCAAGGGAGATATCATGGAAGATTTCAATAATATTAATGATATTTTTATTATTAATTAAAGGATAAAATGTAGTGAAATTACAAATCAAGTATAAGGGGGTTAATAATTATGATATTTTATAAAATAGGACCTTTAGTAATTTTTGTATTGGCAGTCATATTTTATTTTATTGGGGTCGTTTATCTATCTAAGAAAGAGAAAATATATTTAGGATTGATTCTACCTGTAATAACCTTAGCTATTGCAATATATAATTATGTAAAACCCATATTGATTTACAATCCTCGTCCAACTATGAAAGAGGGAATCTATATGACATTCTTTGGTTTATTATCCATAATTGGATTTATTTTATTCGGGATAATTAAGTTTATATGGGGAAGAGAATAAAAATAGATGATCCAAACAAGAGGGACGGGTC
>CAZWTU010000098.1:0-6000 GCA_964637035.1 uncultured Tissierellaceae bacterium | reverse complement strand
TGCTGGGTCAAGGATATCTGCCCTATTAGTTGCAGCCATAACTATTATACCTTCATTTTTAGCAAAACCGTCCATTTCAACTAATAATTGATTTAGGGTTTGCTCTCTCTCGTCATGTCCGCCACCCATACCGGCTCCTCTTTTCCTACCTACTGCATCAATCTCGTCTATAAATACTATACAAGGTGCATTCTTTTTAGCCTGTTCAAATAAGTCTCTTACACGACTAGCTCCAACGCCAACAAACATTTCCACAAATTCTGAACCTGATATAGTGAAAAATGGAACTTGGGCCTCACCTGCTACAGCCCTACTTAAATAGGTTTTACCAGTTCCTGGTGGCCCTACTAAAAGAACACCACTAGGGATCCTAGCACCAATATCTATATATTTCTTTGGCGTCTTTAGAAAATCAACAATTTCAGCCATTTCTTCTTTTTCTTCTTTCAATCCAGCGACTTCATCAAAGGTTAGTTTTTCTCCTTCTTCTTTATGAATCTTGGCTTTAGACTTGCCAAAGCTCATTACTTTGCCTCCACCGCCACCCTGTGATTGCTGCATAAATACAAACCAAAACACTCCAAATATAAGCAAAGTTAATATTGTTGGTAAAGCATTTAATATCCATGGTGGTTTCGGATCTGGTTCTCCATTATAATCAAGTTGCCCACTTTCAACTAAATCCTTTAAATACTCTTTAAAAAAATCATCCCTTATTTCCATGGGTAGTATTGCGGTAAATTTAGTATCATTCTTTAGCTTACCATGTACTTCCCTTTCCACCATATTTATACTTGCAACATTATTATCTTTTAAGTTTTTTATTAACTCAGTTACATTTAGCTCTGGTATTTCCATAGTCTTACTGCCAAATGTATTCAAAAGAAACAAAATCACTAATACAATTAATAAATATACACTAATACCTTTAAAAAATCTTCTCAATCCAAGTCCTCCCTCCTCTTTAGATAGCATCTATCAATTATACCATCATTGCCCTACTTATACAACCAATGATTTTAACTATAAACCTCTTCTTTTAAAGCGGCTACATAAGATAAATTTCTACCTAATTCTGCATAATCTAAACCATATCCTACTACAAATTCATCTGGGATGTCAAACCCTAAATAATCTACTGGAACATCTACCTTTCTTCTTTCAGGTTTATTAAGCAATGTGCACACTTTGACAGAATTAGCTCCTCTTTTTCTTAAATTATCAGTCAAATAAGCCAAAGTATATCCAGTATCTATAATATCTTCTATTATTAGTATATCCTTATTTTCTACACTAAAATCTAAATCCTTAATTATTCTAACTTCACCAGTGGATATCGCAGTTTTCCCATAGCTTGATACAGCCATAAAATCTAATTTTACAGGTATATCTATACTCCTGACCAAATCACTCATAAAAATAACAGCACCCTTTAATATGCCTACTAATAAAAGATCCTTACCCTTGTAGTCCTCACTTATCTTTTTCCCTAATTCTTTAACCTTTGCAAGGATATCTTCCTCACTGACTAAAGTGCTTTTTATCATACTTTCCATAAAATCCTCCCTAGCTATGTATTATTTAATATACTTCATAGGATATTTTTAAAATCCTTTTAGTATTATCAGTAACTTTATATATTTCACTAGTTCTATACCCTACTACCCATAAAATGTTTTTTTCATCAGTTAGTAATGGAATTTCATCCCTTAAATCCTGACTAATCTTTTCATCAATAAAGTAATCTTTTATCTTTTTACTTCCTTCCATGCCAAAGGGTGAAAAACTATCTCCTATTCTTCTATTTCTTAAGTATAAGTTCCCCTTAATTTTTTCTAAATCAAAATAACCTATATGATTTGATCTTTCAAACTTATATTTACCATTAATATCAATAAGGTCTACATTAAAAGAATATCCTATTTCCTCTATATTTACAACTCCTGGATAAGGAAATTCATAATAATAATCCTTATATTTCTCAGTATCTTCTTTTTCTAAAATCAAATCATTGTAATCCAGCCTTGCAATTACATTATTAATTAAATCTACCCCCTTACCTGTATTACCCTTTACTAGTAAATTTAACACAGATAAAACATGGGCTTCTGTTATTCCCTGTAAAGAACCATTAATTTTTTGTATTGCAGTTCTTATAATTCTCTGTTGAATACTTTTATCCAAGTCCAATATTTTTTTCCCATCTAATATTATACCATTCTGTTCATCTTTTTTCACTATTATATTATACTTCTTTTTGGTGTAATCTTCAAGGAATTTACTATCTATAGATGAAATTCTAGAAATTCGCCAAATTGTGTCTATGATATTAGGATTAAAATTTTCTTCTATATAAGGAAGTAATTCTAGCCTTACCTTGTTTCTACTATATATAGGTTGAAGATTTGTCTTGTCTAAAACAGTTTCAATCTTATTCTCTTCTATATAATTTTCAATTTCTTGTCTATTTACAGATAAAATAGGCCTAATAATATCTTCAGATATATACTCCATGCCCCTTAAACCATCTATGCCAGTCCCTCTCATAAATCTCATAATCACTGTTTCAGCCTGATCATTTTTATTATGAGCTACAGCAATTTTACCCCCACCCTGGTCTTTAAGTATTTCTCTAAAGAATCCATACCTTAATTCCCTACCTGCTTCTTCAGATGTTATTCCTTTTTCCTTACCATATTCAACCATGTTTACATTTTTAGTATAATAGGGTAAATTTAATCTTTTACATTGGTCCTCTACAAATAATTGATCCTTTTTAGCATCCTTACCCCTAACACCATGGTTTAAATGGACTACATGTATATCAAAGTTAATCACCTGTCTAACATACAGTAATATATATAATAGGGCCATGGAGTCTGGCCCTCCAGACACACCTATTACTACGTTATCATTTTCTTCTATTAAATTATATTCTTTAATTATTGATAAAACCTTATCTTCCATTTTTACCACCTTTAATATATTCTATGAATATAAACTATATATGAACTATACATTTATTATTTACCATTGTCAATAAATACAAGCCTAACCTAAAAACATGTAAGGTATATACCTTACATGTTTCTCCAAACCTTAGTGACTAAAACCGTCATATCATCCCTATTTCCTTTACAGGCTTCCTTAGCCTTATCAAGTATTTCTTTTGCGATTATTTGGGGATTCATACTATCTATATCTAAAATAATATTTTTCAGCCACTCTTCATAATCTTCCATATCCTTATTGGATTCTGTTATACCATCAGATACCATGATGATAAGGTCCCCATCCTCAACATATTCTTCATATATATTAAAATCTATATCTTTTAATATTCCAATAGGAAGAGTTTTGGAATTTACAACCTTTATATTTTCCTTTCTCTTTATAAAGCTAGCAGGACAGCCTGTCTTTATCATTTGTAACTTTCCAGAATACAAATCTATGAAACTGGCATCTAATGTGGTAAACATTTCTTGATTGGATTTAGCTCTTAAAACTGAATTAATAGTTTTTAGTATAGTATCCTTATGAACTTTTGCTTCCATAAGTTTCTCCAGTAAAGAAATAGTTGTTGCACTTTCTTCTTGTGCCTTTCTCCCTATACCCATACCATCTGCCAAAGCTTTATAGTGTATATTCCCCATTTCTCCAAAGGTAAAGCTATCACCAGAAACTTTTTTTTCTGAGTTTCCTATATTAGCTACCCTGGTCATCGCACTGAATCTATTGTTTCTAATTAATTTAAATCGATAATATTTTTTACTAGATTTTTCATAGCTAGAGTCATTGATTACCGGAAATCCAATAGCTTGAGAAACTACTTCTCTTATCCTGTTTTCGAATTTATATGGGGTGTTTAAGTCTATAAAGATTTCAAAATCCTTTTTATTTGTTTCTATAACAACTACCTCATCAACATCTACCCTCATATTTTTTAATTCTTTATATATATTTTCTTCAATTTTATCATTAAAGTCCATATCTATATAAATATCTTCAATAGACTCCTTAACCCCTTGGCTAAATCCATTCAATTGATCACCTAATAAATTTCTATTCTCATTTAACTTCATTTTCCAGCTTTCATTTAGTTTGAATTTTTCCATGGAGTTATTTGTTTTTTCAATAACTTCCCTTGGTTTGATACAAAAACCAATGACTTCATTCCTTATATTGTTTTCATTATAATTTTTAGTCTCCATCATACTAACTAGCTTAAAAAAACTATTGTAAGTCTTATAATAATTATCTTTCCAGCATCTTTCATGTTGAGAACAAGTCCTACATATTTCATTGGCTACTCCATCAACTAAGGAATATACTTCCATAGTTGAATTGAATTCTTTTTCATCTGCAGAATCCTTAAATGTTCTCCCTAAGCTATCTAAGACCTCTGCCATTCTATTTATCTTCCTTATAACTATTTCATCTCTTTTTACCATATACCCTTTTTTATTTTCCAGATCCATACTTAGAAGTTTTTTTGCCTTTGCACTTACCCTATCGGGTATGAGTAAAAATAATAAGATTCCAATAATAATTTCCTTATAATTAAATAAATTAATCCCTAAGCCACCTATATAAAAACTAGCAATCCCACTACCAAGAACAAAACCCAAAACACTTCCAAACCTCCCCAGGTCTCTAAATATTCCTGAAAGAATCCCCGCCAATCCAAATATACCTATGATAAGTGGCATAGTAGGATTTCCAATATATGCTATCATTCCAAGTATGATTCCCACTGTTCCACCATAAAATACTCCCTTAATATTTCCTAAATATATTATGGTAACTATACATCCTAAAGATTTAATTGATATGCCAAATATCTCCAAGTTGTTTATACCAGATAGGCTAAGGCCTAGTATAATAAAAAATGAAATCCTTTTTTCATTATTTAAACTTATATTTTTAATGTTTTCAATTGGGGGACTAAAAGAAAATATATAAGTCATAGCAAATATAATAACTCCCTCAAATAAAATCATAAATAGATCATAAATAAAGAATGTACTGGCTATAAAAAGAAGAAAGGTCTTAATCCCTACATAGATAATAGTTGTAATTAATATAGCTTTGATCAAGCTATGTTTTTCCTCTTTTAATATAAAGAAAACCATATACAAGGCTATGTATGACAATATATAAGCTATACCATTAAAACCTTGAAATATAAAAGTACCCACCATTAAGGATATGAAAATAGGGATATTTAACCCCTTTATGATTGTATATGCGGCAAAATAAGCATATCCAAAGGGCCTCAAGTTATTAATAATCTTTACCCTAGTTAACAATAATCCCATAAGCATAATAAAAATCGTTCTTTTATTTAATTTGAACTTAAAATCATACAATTGTTTTTTGTCTGCTCCTATATAAGCTTTCATCATAATAATCACTCCCCGCTTGTATTGTCTTTATAATAGCAGAGAATGTAAAAATAATTTGTCACTTTAGAGTAGGTATTTAAAAGAATTTTCAGACACAAAACTTGAAAATTTCCTATAATTTAATTTTCATTATAATAACTTAATGTAAGCTACATTAACTTACAAATCCCTATATATCAAGCTTTAGATATATAGGGATTTGATATTGTATTAGATGTATAATTTTGTAGTTTAATATGTAAAATTATAAATATTTTTAAAATCAAAAATAAAAAAACCGGAAATCTCCGGTTTTATAAATCCATACCACCCATTTTTCTTGATTTTGGTCCATTACTTTTTCTACCA
This sequence comes from uncultured Tissierellaceae bacterium, assembly GCA_964637035.1. GTDB lineage: Bacteria > Bacillota > Clostridia > Tissierellales > Tissierellaceae > CAZMMV01. Next base: position 247 of record CAZWTU010000098.1, on the reverse strand, counting down.
TCTCTTGTTTTCAATTGATCATGTTTTTCATTGCTATCTTTTAAAAATTGGTTCATCTTATCCTCAAAAGACATTCCTCTTTGTACACTTTCTGGTTTGTCCCAGTCTAATTGTACTGGTTGATTAGTTTTAGGCTTTGCTTGTCTAATAGAAAGACTTATCTTATTATCCTTAGATATTGATAAAACCTTAACCTTTACCTTCTCACCCTTTTTTAAATAATCTGATACTTTTTCCACATAATCAT
>CAZWTU010000097.1:0-6009 GCA_964637035.1 uncultured Tissierellaceae bacterium | reverse complement strand
TATAGATTTTTTACTTAATCAAAATGTGATTATGGGATTTGGTGGATTTGATGTAAATGAGTTGTCTGATGAGGAGAAAGTTGACTTTGCTCATGAGTTGTTGCAGCATTTGAAGTTGTTGAGTTTGAAATATAAAAAGTAATCTAAATATAGGGAGGTTATGTTTTATGAAATTTGGAATGAGAAAACCAAGTCTAAAAAGGTCCTTTAAAGCAAAGACAACTGGAAGAGCAAAGAGAGCCTTAAAATCTTCTATAAATCCCTTATATGGTAAAAAAGGAATGGGGCTAGTAAACAATCCTAAAAAGGCTGTATATAATAAAGTCTATAATAAGACTACAGTATCAGCTATTCCTAAAGGTTCTAAGAGTAAAAGTAAGAGTAAAAATGACACAGACTCGGAATTTACCGTTACTGGTTGTCTGTTAACAGCAATTTGGGCGGGGGGTTTTTCTAAGATTCTTTTTAATGGGAAGCCATTATTAAGTAAATTCATTTCATTTTTAGCAGTAGTTTTCTTAAGTACACTAGTGGTTAGCTTTATTGATAATAAGATAAATTCTACTGAATCTAGTGAAATAGATGATCCAGATTATGATAGAAATGTTGAGGAGGCTAATTCATACTTAAAACAAATAAATGAAAGTATAAGAATCATAAATAGCACCAAGAATCCTGAGACTTTCTTTTCAAGGCATGATTTTATTTTAGAACGATTGCCACAACTTATAGATATCTTAAGTAAAGTTAGTTATTCAGGGGACAACCCAATCGAAAATCTAGCAGAGTTTGAGGAAAATAAAACTTCTAGCTTTAATGAATTTATAGATAGATATTACGAAGAAGTTCTTTTAAAGATAAATAATCTTAAAACTGAAAAAGCCAAGATAAATAATGCTAATAATTTTTTTGAAAACCTGATGCAATATGAAGGCCAACTAGAAACTGAAAACATAGACTACATTAATAAACTTTATGTAAAATTAAAAGAGAATATTAACAAATAACTTAGAATTTGCAAATGCTTTGTTGGAACAGATGAAAATGGTTAGTTTTAAATTTAAGAAGTAGCTCAACCATAATTATAAAATACTAGGAGGTATTATAATGGAAAATGATCAATTATTTGAATTAATGACTAGAATGTACGGAGAAATGCAAGAAGGATTTAAAGAAGTAAATTCTAAGATTAATACTATAGATGGTGAATTAAAAGATGTAAAAAGTACTATTGAAGATTTTAGAGAAGAAACTAATAAAAAATTTGATGACTTAGGTGATAAACTTAATGATCTAGAAGCTACCAATGCCACTAATCATGTCAGTATTAAAGCTAGATTAAATAAGGTATCTGATGATTTAGATTTTCTTAGTCACAAAGAATTCCAAACAGAAAGAGAAATGTACCATATTAAACAAAAGCTTATGGATCGTAAAAGAAAAATTAAATAAGCTCATAACTAATATATAGGGGATTTAAATATTAGATGAAAATAGTTGGATACTTTATAACCTAGAATTTCAAACCTATTGAATTTACTAGGTTAAAGGGTTAGATATTCTTTAAGCTAAAATATAAAGCAGAAATAGGGGGACAATATGGATTATAAAATGCTAAATCAAGAATTAATTGATTATTTAATTGAACTCGATAAGTTTTTTGAAGAAGAAAATATTTCTCCTGTCACTAGAGGTGAGAAGAAAAGTTTTGAATTAACAAGTAGTGATGGAAGATGTTTCTTCTTTTTGGATATGAATAGAACTAGTACTATTGAAGCTAAAACTACTTTACAGACTAGATATGCAACGACTAACGATTGGCTTATTAGGCTCGATTTAAATTCTCAACCCCACACCAACCCTGATGGTACTGTTACGGGAAGGGATCACATACATATAATAAAAGAAATAGGTGGCAAACATCTTAATTATGGGTATAATATAAATGAGTTTCACTTATTATTAATAAGAAACACTAAAAATATGAGCAAAGTCTTTGAGGAATTTTGTAAATTTTGTAATATAGAAATTGCTAGTAATGTTCAGCAAGTATTATAATTAAATGGGAGGTGAGTTGAATGTCTTTTAAAGATGATTATGTAGCACTACTAAAGCAAAGAACAACTGAATACAAAATAAATGATAACATTCATAGAATTACAACCCCATTATTAGATAGAAATAATGATGCAATAGAGATATATGTTATAAAAGATACAAATCAACTTACCATTACTGATGATGGATATATTGTAAATGACTTAATATCCTCTGGACTAAGTTTAAAGAAGGATACAATTAGATATAAGTATCTAAAAAACATATTAGCTAATCATGGCGTTGAAATAGGAAAAAACAATGACCTTTTTGTAAAAACTAGTCCTAAAAACTATGCAATTAAAATGCATATGTTGACTCAATGTATGAGTAAAGTAAGTGATTTATTTGTACTAAATAAACCAAGTGTAGTTTCATTATTTAATGAAGATATTAAAGACTTTCTAAATGATAATGATATAAGATTTATAGAAAATCCATTATTTATTGGTAAAAGTAGACTTACCACTCAATATGACTTTGCGATTCCTAGCAATAAAGAAGCTCCGGAAAGGATTATTAAAGCAACTGGTAATATTAATTTGAATTTTGCTAGAACTACTATGTTTGGATGGCAGGATACAAAAGAAACTAGAGATAAAGATTCAACTTTATATTTAATATTTGATGATAGGAATAAAAAAGCCTCAGAAGATATTCATATGGCATTAGATTCTTATGATATCAATTTGATAAACTGGACAAATATTGATAATTATAAGGATGAACTTTCTGCATAACACTATTCTCTTAGAAAGATTTCTATAAAACGAGCTCCTTGGGGCCAATTTATAAGCCAGGGCCCCTTACGGGCGTTAGAAGAAAAGAGAACATTCTTAGAGGGATGCTCTCTTTGTTTTTACATATACCAATATAGGAAGGTGATTAAATGAGTTTATCCTGGATAGATGAATATGTAGCTGGAGTAATAGAAAATTATAATTCAAATGACGTGTATGAGATATATGGCAATCTTGATATACGTATTATTAAAGTTGATAAAAATGATAATGTCTTAAAGGGAAATGATGCTATTTATATCCGTTCCTTCTATGGTATTGAGGTAGTATATTTAAGGGATGATCTCCCTTCTCAATATGAAAGATTTGTTTTATCCCATGAATTAGGACATGCTATTCTACATACTGAAATAGCCAGTGCAGCGTATAGTAATAAACTTATAGTAAAGGGGAAGTTGGAAAAACAAGCAGATTATTTTGCTATTAAGTTGCTTGATATTGAATTGGATGATGTTGGATATGAAGGGTTTACTAGTGAGCAGCTTGCCAAGGATTTATGTGTTAGTGAGGGGAGTTTGGAGTATATGGGTATTTAATTATTAAATTACACTGTTAAGATCATAAGTTTATTTAAACACTAACTAATTACAGTAAAATTTCTATTTAAATCAAAGATATGAAATTAGACTATATACAATACGAATACTGGAGGTATCATTTATGATTAAGAAACAAATTGACAAACCTAAAAAAAATGTATTTTCATTTGCAAATATGAAAGGTGGTGTTGGAAAATCTACACTTTGCGCTAATCTTGCTTATTGTTTAGCTAAGCATTTTAATAAAAAAATATTGTTAATAGATATGGATCCTCAATTTAATCTTTCGTCACTATTTATTGATGAAAAAGAATTATTTGAAAATATGGATGGTAAATCAGATAGTGAAAATGACATAACTAAAATATTTGACATTAAACTATCAGTAACAGGTAAGAAACACATCATCTCGACCAAAGACATAATAAAACGTAAAGTAATGCATGATAACATAGATATTATACCTGGTTCAATTCAATTATTCAATATAGCTGAAGAGTCTAGTACTTCAAAACTACTTAATAGAGCAATAAACGATAATGGTTTAAAGACAGAATATGATTTCATTTTTATAGATTGTCCACCAACTAAAGGGAAATATTTGACTATTTCACTTACAGCAAGTGATTATTATATTATACCTGTTAAACCTGACTTTTTGTCAACAATTGGTATAGAACTTTTTAAAACTGAGGTAAATACAATAAATGAAGATTCTATTTCGCCAGTAAAAGAATTTGCATTAATTTTCACATTAGTGAATACACTTACTAATCACCATTCTGATAAAATAAAGCAAATTAGAAAAGATTATCAATTTAATACTTTTACTAATATGGTTAAACATTCTTTTAAGGTTCCTGAATATGCCGAGAAAAAAATATTTATTTATGATTTTGATAAAAGTAATATTAGAGAAGACTACTTAATAAACTTTAGAAATGATATAATTAATTTAGCAGAGGAGTTTTTAAATAAGACAAAGAAGTTATAGAATATTAAACGGAGGTGTGCTATGAGCAAATTATATGACAACATTTTAGAATTAATCTCTAAATCTGACCCTAATTATTACATTAATGATATCCAAAATTCATACGATCTAAGAAATCTTCTCTTGATTTCTACCAACACATTAATATCTAGTAAAAAAGTCTTTCCGAGAAATGCTGACGTTTATAATTTTTTACTAAAGGTTTTTGACTTTGATTTTAAAAAGTATATTTTAAAAAATAGAGTATTGATGATTGGAAGAACTACAAAATTTATAATTGAACTGGAAGATATACTCGAAATAGAAAATTATTTAAATAAAATCAATCGATTTGTATTGAGATCTTTGGATGAGAACGAAAAAAATTATTTAGATAATTTAAGGAATATTTGATATGAGAAAAAAGCTGCGAGATTTTGATTTTATAAATATTGACTACGAAGAAACCACGGAATATATTTCTAAAAATCATACCAATATAAAGCTGAATGAAAGTGACGAATTAAAAAATGCTTTTAGGTCTATACATTCCATTCTTATTTGGAATTATTATTTGAAGCAAGAGTATATAAATGAAATTTTATCCAATAATATTATGATTTTTATAAATAGCCTTACGATTGACAAGAAATTATCATCGATGTTGTTTAGAAATTCTATAGATAATCTAATGGCTATCTTTTCCAACAACTATAATATAACTTTCTTAGATGGTGTAGATATGAGCAAAAAGAATTCTTTTATAAAAAGATTCTTAAGGAACATCCCGTCTTGTCACTCTATTTTTGATAGGATTTATAATGATTATAAAACATACTGTAATTATGTTCACTCTACTGATATCAGGTTTTTAAATCTTCACTCCAGTATAGATGACTACTTGCAGAATATAGAAAATAAAAAAGTACTTAACAAACTATTCTCTTTTAATAAGGATATAAATTCAATACTCTATATATTTTATTATGATAAGATAGCCGGTTTTCAAAAAAACCACCGGGATTATATATCTACATTTGCACACAACGACATCGTGTATGAAATCGAAAAATATTTATACTTATAATGAATAATGAAAATTATTTTCATACAAAAAATAATAAGTACAGCAATATATCCATAATAATCAGCCCTAACTGGTGGATTAATAATGGACAAGTCTAAAACAAACTACAATATAAAGCTACCTTACAGTAGCTTTATATTGTATTAGCTTTAAACATATCTATCGGAGGTGATTTTATGAAAATAGCAATCTACTCTCGTAAATCAAAGTTCACCGGCAAAGGTGACTCTATTGAGAATCAAATTGAAATGTGTAAGGACTATGCAACTAAGCACTTCAACTCCACGGATGATAATATAACTATCTATGAGGATGAAGGTTTTTCTGGCGGGAATGTGGATAGACCGCAGTTTAAATTAATGATGAAGGATGCTAAGAATAAAAGGTTTGATGTATTAGTATGTTATAGATTGGATAGGATTAGTAGAAATATAGCTGACTTCTCTACTCTTATTGAGGAGCTGCAAGAAAGTGATATTGCCTTTGTTTCTATCAGAGAGCAATTTGATACTT
>CAZWTU010000096.1:0-6064 GCA_964637035.1 uncultured Tissierellaceae bacterium | reverse complement strand
GTGGGGAACCGAGCCTTGGAAAGCTTTGACCTTGGAACGGAACTTATGAAGCTACCAAAACTTATATCCCGTCAGTAGGAGATAAGTCAAGGGAAAGTCAAATTACTGACTGCACTCGGAGAAACTCCCGTGGAAATGTTTTCGGACGTGGGTTCGATTCCCACCGCTTCCACCATACATAGGTAGAAATATTAATACAATGATAGACCCCTTGAATTCAAGGGGTTTTCTTGCGTCTAGGGATAAAATTGAAAAACAATATTTAGTATTGAACCCCCTTTATGCCAAACCGTGAACACGGGTGTGCAGCCTTTCTTAGTATGGAGGAGCAGATGCATTTTTATATTTGGAGAAGTAGATAGATATTTATTGTAAATTGTCAAAAAATATGTTACCATTTCACTTAATCAGTTCCAATTTTACTAGGGTATGAAGCAATAATAATATCTGTAAATGTATCTGTTCTTTAATTGGAGTATATGAAATTTAAAAATTGCTTAAGTATAAAGGATTGAATTTAAATGAAAAATAAAAATAGAATACTTGTATTTATAGTCTCTTCTATAATCTGTTTACTAGTTATTTATCTTCATCTTTTGTCTCATCAGAAGACTCAAAAAATATATTTACAGCAAATGGAAATGACTATTATAAATTTAAAGAAAGATTTCTTAAAAGATACAATAAACAATATTATTTTAGAAACAGATAGGTTAAGAGAAACTAAGTATGATAATTATAAAAAAAATACAGAATCTAGATTACGACGCTTTCAAGAAGAATTGTATTTAACAGATAAAGAATTTATAAAGTCTTTTATTGATAGATTTGACAATGACTTAAATCCTAAAATGTGGACAGCTTTTTTATGGGATAATAAAACCAATGAAATATTATATAATTCATCCGAACTAGATATTAAAAGCATAGAAAATATTAAAAAGAAATTAAAAACCTCATTGTCTTCTTATGTTGAAATTGAAAAAGGGAATGTAAAAGGTATTTTTGGAGTTAGCAAGCTTTATATAGATGAATTAGTAAAAGATGAAATAGGAGATGTAATACGAAGTCGTGAATTCTCTAATCAATCCTATATATGGGTGAATGAAGTAATTAATTATGAAGGCGGAAAAAATTATGCTATCAGAAGAATTCATCCAAATTTAACAGATACAGAGGGTGAGTATTTATCTACGGATATGGAAGATATTAAAGGTAATTTTCCTTACTTAGAAGAATTGGACGGTATAAATAGAAATGGTGAGATATTTTTTAAATATTATTTTAAAAAGTTAAATAGCTCTTATATATCAGAAAAAATAACTTATGCAAAAGCTTATAAGGATTATGATTGGATAATAGCTATGGGTATTCATTTAGATGATATTTATGATTATACAAAGAATACAAATAATGAAATCAAGGCTTTATCTAGTGAAGCCATTATAAGGTTATTAAGATATATATTTACTATATTACTAATAGGGTTTATTACACTTTATTTAATAGTAAAAAGGTATTTATCAACTTCGACTAAATCTTTAGAAAAACAAATAAATGTAGATACATTAACTAAGGCATCTAGCAGAAGATGTGGAGAAAAAAATTTAAATGATTTCTTTAAAAAATATAAGTTAACAGGAGAAAATCCAGCTATTATGATGTTTGATATTGATGATTTTAAGGATATAAATGACAAATATGGGCACGAGATGGGAGATATTGTACTTATAGAAATTGTTAGGATAATAAATCAAATTATAAGGAGCTCTGATCAGTTGATTCGTTGGGGTGGAGATGAGTTTATAGGTATATTCCTTGGTTTAAAAGAAGAAAATATAATGGAATTTGGTGAGAAGTTATTAGATGAGGTATCTTCATTAGAAATTCCAACAGGAAATGATATTATTACTACAACTATTTCTATAGGATTGTCTTACTTTAAGGATACGGACAATGACTTTAATTATGCTTTAAAAAGGGCAGATATGGCAATGTACAAATCGAAAGAACAAGGGAAAAATAGAGTTAATATATTGTTATAAAATACTAAGGCTGTTTCTAAAGTTTATGAGATTCATTTTAGATTACGGTTAGAATATACAAATCAAGGTACTTACCTTTTTAAACTAGCTATGTTATAATAGGTGGAGGTGGTGAATAGTATGGAAGAATATCATTTATGTCCAAAATTTGAGGATGCCTTTGAATTATTAGGTAAAAGGTGGACTGGATTAATTATAAGAACTTTACTCAATGATCAAAAACGTTTCTCTGATATATCCGCTGCTATACCAAATATGAGTGCAAGAATGCTAACTGAACGATTTAAAGAATTAGAAAATCACGGAATAGTATCACGTACAGTTTACCCGGAAACACCAGTAAGAATAGAGTATGAACTTACGGAAAAAGGAAAGGACTTGGGTGAAGTTATGGATGAAATTCAAAAGTGGGCAGAAAAATGGATGTAACAATTAAATAATAATAAAGGATTATTTACTTTAAGTAGGGGTTTTTTTATTATTTGTATAGCACTAGAATTATAAGGCTTTGGTGTATCAATTCAACACTATAATCAACTTATATAGGAAAAGGTTAAATAGAAGATAGCATAATAATAGGGCGGTCAGATACCGCCCTATATATTGTAGGGGATAGCTTTGCCTTCCAGATTATTGCACATTATTCATACTATGCTAATCTAATTCATGAAGGGAAGAACCATATTTATTAATAGCGCTAAATAATATTGAATATTTTAGTGGACTATGATATTATTATCGTACAATTGAATAGGATTATAGGTTTTCTATATAAATATATAGAAATTAAAAGGGAAAGTGGTTAAAAACCACTACAGCCCCCGCTACTGTAAATGGGACAAAACCAACAAACAAGCCACTGGGAAACTGGGAAGGTGTTGGGATTAGGATAAACCATAAGTCAGGATATCTGCCTATATATTAATCTCGGAGGGAGGGTGAGAACGGCTATAGACTTATCCTTAAATATAGGGGTAAGCTTTTTTATTACATATAAAGAACAAAAAAATAAAATTAAAACAAAGATATCAAGGAGGTAATCGTGAAATATATTAAAAAGATAGGATTTTTTTTATTAATTGCATTAACCTTATTGTCATTAGTTGCTTGTACTACAGGTAATAAAGATGTAGTGGGCAAAGACAATGAGGCAGTAGAAGATTATGATGATAACAAAGAAGATGAAGATAATGGAGATCAAGAAGTAGAAGGGTTTCCTGTAGAAATAGAAGATGATTTTGGAAATAAAATAACAATAGAAGAAGAGCCAACGAAAATAGTATCATTAAATCCAAGTAGTACTGAAATGTTATTTGCCTTAGGATTAGGAGATAAAGTTGTAGGAGTTTCAAGCAATTGTAATTACCCAGAAGAAGCTACAACAAAAGAAGTTGTTGGAGATTATGAAGGTACAAATTTAGAGAGAATTGTAGAGCTTGACCCAGATTTGGTGTTACTTTATGGTCAAAGCAATGAAGAAGAGAGTAAGATATTGACAAATACGGGAATATCAGTATTAAGTTTTATGGGAGAATCTATAGATGAAGTTGTAGCTAATATTAAAATTATTGGAAAGGCAACAGGACAAAACGAACAAGCAGATGAATTTACAGCAGATATGCTTGCAAAAAAAGATGAAATACTAGAAATGGTAAAAGGGCAAGATAAAGTAAAAGTATTTTATGAAATATGGCATGATCCACTTATGGGAGCAGGAAAAGGTTCATTTATGGATGAATTGATTATGCTATCTGGTGCAAAGAATATAGCAGAAGATGCAGATGGCGACTATCCACAATACGATTTAGAACAATTGATAGAAAGAGATACAGATGTTTATCTTACATCACAAGCTATGGGAGAAATAACTATTGAATCTATCAAAGCTAGACCAGGCTATGACGTTCTTACAGCTATAAAAGATGATAGAGTACATTTATTTAAAGGAACTGAAGCAGATATTGTATCAAGACCAGGACCGAGAATAATAGATGCTTTGGAATTAGTAGCAAAGGCAATATATCCAGATGCATTTAAATAGAGAAGGGATTATATGACAAGGATTAAAAAGAGTAACTATGGAATTGTTTTGATTTTCTTAACGCTTATATTAATACTATCAATAGGGATATTTTCTGTAATAGGTACAGCAAGTATAAGATGGATAGATGTATTTAGAATAGTAGGATCAAAAACACCTATAATCCGAAGTTATATAGATGTTTCAGATATATTAGAAACTCATCAATCAATAATTTGGTCAATAAGACTTCCGAGAGTTTTTTTGGGAGTCTTAGTTGGTTCAAGTTTAGCTATAGCAGGGGCAGCATTTCAAGGAATGTTTAAGAATCCTATGGCGGATCCATTTGTAATAGGAATATCATCAGGAGCAGCACTAGGAGCTACTATAGCTATTATATTGAGAGTAAGCATATCATTTATTGGGGTATCTGCAATAAATGTGTTTGCCTTTATAGGTGCATTGATTACAGTATTTATTGTTTATAATATCTCAAGGATAAAAGGCAAGGTACCTGTGACCACATTATTGCTTGCAGGCGTAGCTATCGGACAGTTCCTTACTGCTATAATGTCATTGCTAATGGTTATATTTAGCAACGATATGGCAAAAATAGTATATTGGACAATGGGAAGTTTAGCAGGAAAGGGATGGGAACCGCTTTTAAGAATTGCCATTCCAGTTATTGTATCTATTCTACTTATCCACTTGTTTGCTAGAGATTTAAATATAATGTTAACTGGAGAAGATGCTGCTAAAAGCTTGGGAATTAATGTAGAAAAAACTAAGATGTATATATTAGTCTTGGGAACATTTATGGTTTCAATGGTGGTGTCTGTATCGGGAATAATAGGATTTGTAGGACTCATAATACCACATATAGTGAGGATAATAATTGGGCCTGATCACAGAGTATTGCTACCTGCATCAGCCCTCACGGGTGGTATATTTATGGTATTTGCAGATACAATAGCTCGTACTATAATTTCACCTGTAGAGATTCCAGTAGGTATTATAACTGCATTATTTGGAGGCCCTTTTTTTCTATATCTTTTGAAAAAGACAAAGAGTCATTAGAATGTTATATTGTATTTTAAAATTGGAGTGGATTAAATGAATTCAATAGAGGTTAAAAGCTTAAAATTTGGATATAATGATGACTTAGTTCTTAAAGATATATTTTTTGATATAAAAAAGGGTGTGTTTTTGAGTATAGTGGGGCCTAATGGCTCTGGTAAATCAACAATACTTAAATTGTTAAACAATATATATGATCCGAAATCAGCTAGCATATTGATAGAGGGAAAAGATATAAATAAATTTAAAAAGAAAGAGCTAGCAAGGAAAATTGCATTGGTAGCTCAAGATACTACTATCAATTTTGAATTTACAGTAGAAGAGCTTGTATTGATGGGTAGACATCCACATAAAGGTAGATTTGAAAGCGAAAACAAAGATGATTATAAATTGGTAGAAGAATCATTAAAGCTTACAAACACATATTTTCTAAAGGATAGAATGGTAACGGAACTTTCAGGAGGAGAAAGGCAAAGGGTTTTGATAGCTAGGGCATTAGCCCAAGATCCGTCTATTATTTTATTAGATGAGCCTACAGCACATTTAGATATAAATCATCAAATAGAAATATTGAATTTATTAAAGAGATTAAACAAAGAAAGAGGAATGACTATTGTCTTAGTTATTCATGATATAAATTTAAGCATAAGATATTCAGATGAAATAATGATGCTTAATAAAGGTAAAATTTTGGGAAGAGGCAAACCAGAGAAAGTAATTACCAAGGAAAATATAAAGGAAGCGTATAATCTAAAAGTTGAAATTGATAGAAATAAACATACAGATAAAATCTATTTAACACCTGTGATATAATGAAAAATTCTCTGACTAAATCAGGGGGTTTTTAGTAGAATAGTATGGTAAATATTAGGTAGTGTTAACTAGAGTATGAAAAACTAAATTAAAAAAATTAACACTAAAA
>CAZWTU010000095.1:0-6114 GCA_964637035.1 uncultured Tissierellaceae bacterium | reverse complement strand
CAGTGCCTTTGATGTTCTGGGGAACATATCCATTAAAAACATGTGATGTATATCCCCTGACAAAGTTCATTATTTTAAAGATGTAATGGCGAGATCACTAGATTACTAATGAAAACAGCACTAATGCAGGATGGAGTCTTGCCAGCATTAATTCCACCAATCTTAAAAATAGACTATATTGGACTCCTTGAAAAGGCGCATGAAGATGATAAACTATTCATCGATTTTATAGTAGAAAGAGAATTAGAATCACAAAAGGACCTTTTAAAACTTCTGCAAATACCATTACCAAAGTTAGAGCAAGATAATAATGTATGAGGATGGAATATTAAGTTATTTAATAAATTAGAGGTGTTTCTTACCCCTTAATGCAAGTAATAGTTAGTACATATAAATCTTATGGATGAAAAAAATAGATCTACTAAAATCTGAAAAATTTTAGTAGATCTATTTTTATTGGGACCCTAAGAAATAAAGGCTTAAAAGTAAGAAAAAAATCAAACTTGACATTACTACGTCTGTAGTTATATAATTTAATTACTACAAGCATAGTAATAAATAAGGAGAGATAAAATGGAGAAATTATCAAATAGCGAATTAAATATTATGATGAAAATATGGCAAGCTAATGAACCCCTATACTTTGAGGATATAGTAGAATTATTAAAAGAATATAATTGGGTGGAAAGTACTATTAGAAATTTCCTATCTAGAATAATTGACAAGGGATATATTAAAACAAAAAAAGATGGTAGAAAAAATCTATATATACCCTTGGTTTCTCAGGACTATATAAATAAGGAGAGTAGGAGTTTAATAGAAAAATTATATGATAATTCTTTAAAGAAATTTGTAGTTGAATTATATGAATCAGATTCTCTTGATTACGATGATTTATTAGAACTTAAAGAATATGTAGATGAAAAGATAGATAAAAGAGGTGAGTAAATTGGAACAATTAATTTATATTAGCCTAGTATCAAGTATATTTATATCTATAATTCTAGTTCATAGAATTTATAGAGGAGAAAAATTTTCGAGAAAAGCCTACTATTTAATATGGCTTATTATATCTGTGAGATTATTATTTCCATTAGATATAAGTGTTGATAAACCTATATATAATATAACTTCAACTATAGAAGAACAAGGGAATATTTTTAATGAGGTCGATGGAAAGGTTTTAGTTATAAAAGAGAAGGATACAAATATAATAAAAAATATAAGGCAGAATTTATGGAAAATCTGGTTAATAGGCACTATTGTATATTCCTCATACAATCTTTTATCTTATATTTTATTTAGGATAAAAATTGAAAAGAGCCTATCAAGTGTTAATGAAGGTATTAGAGATACATTTTCTAATTTAAAGGCTCAAATAGTTCCAAATAAGAATATTCTTATAAAAGAAAGCAATATAATAAAATCACCTATGGTTCTAGGAATAATAAAGCCAATACTCTTACTACCTAATAATATAAAGATAGAGGATTTGGAATTTATTTATAGACATGAATTAATCCATCTTAAGAGAAAAGATATAAGTTATAAGTTGATAATTTTCCTTGCAACTACTATGCATTGGTTTAACCCTATAGTACACATTATGGGAGATATTGCTAGAGAAGATTTGGAATTATCCTGTGATGAGGAAGTTGTTAGGGGTATGTCTAAAGACTATAAGTTTAGATATAGCAAAGCTTTAATAGAGTCTGCTTTAGAAAGTAGAAATTTAACTGCTGTTGCAAACTTTTCAAGCTGGGGAAAAACGATGAAAAAGAGAATAGATGTAATATTATATGATATAAACAAAAAATCAGGTAAGTCTTTGATTATAATTTTCATAGCTTTATTATCAGTTGTGAGTATGTTTTTTAATTATGAAGTTAGGAAAATTATTGAAGTTACGGAAGTTCAAACATTTCCAGCTTCTAACTTTATTAAGGGAAAGTTAGAATACAAGGATAATAGGTATGAAGGATATTTATATGAATCAGATAGAGAAATGAGAAATCATAGATGGTATGTAACTTATCAAGGTATAGTGGAGTGATTGTATGATAAACCTTAAATTTGAAATCAAAAGAATCTTAAGAGGAAAGAAAGTTTTAATAGCAATTATTTTAAGCTTGTTAATTACATCGGTTTTATTTGTGGGAAATTATATGAATCAATACAAAATATCAAACAGGATAATTGAGGATTATTATCCTTACTATGAGAAGCTTATAAATAACACCGAATTTCTAATAATAAGAGCTGAAGAAAAAGGTGTTAAAGATAGAGAAAGAGATGAATACTTAAAATCAAATCAAAGTTTAGAGATATTTCTAATGGAACTTTTCCAGCTAGCAGATAATGAGGAGTTTGATAAGGTTCCAAATAAAATATTGGAATTTTATGATAAATATGAAGAATTTTCTAAAGAAGTAATTATTGATCCCCTAGCAATTTCAGATAACAAGATAGCCTCAGAAAGAGAATACTATGAGAGCCTTTCAAAGCAAAATCTTCCTTATGAAGATAATGAATATAGTATTACTGGGGCAAACTTTTTAAAGTCAGTAGTAGATAAGGCTTATGGACTACCTTTAGCTTTATTATTATTACTTTTATCTATTGATGTGTTTTCAGGAGAAAATATGGATGGAACTAAAAAAATAAGAAGCATTCAGCCAGTAAAAAGAATAAATATTTTTTACGGAAAAGTTATGGCAGCCCTTGTATACTCAACTATATTTATAGCGTCTCTACTAATTTACTCATATTTAATAGGAGGAATATTTGGAAATGGCTTTGGAAGTTTTTTATATCCAGTAAAAAGAGGCCCTATGGTGCTTACTACAGCTATAGATAGTGTGGTTTTATTTGAATTGGTGTCCATAGGAAAATATATATTAGTTTCCACAGCCTATTTCTTAGCCTATATCTTATTTGCTTTATCAATAGTTTCTCTTGTGACAAGCTTATTAAAGGAAACTTTATTAGTGACCACTGTAAGTTTAATACTAATATCTTTAGCTAGCTTGCTTAGTGAGAAATATATTGAAGTAGGTCAATGGATTGATGGTATAAGACCTAGTTATCCTATTATGAATCCTTTTGCCTTTGAGTTTACAGAGAAAATGATCCAGGATCTAAGGTTAAATGCTTTATTAGTTATTTTAATTCCAATATTTTTTTCCTTTCTAGTGGTTTATATTTCTTATGGATTGACAAAACTTTCATTTGTGCAAAATTTCTTAGCTAGTAAAAGAGTTAAAGATGGGGAAGCTTCATTGAAAAGCTATGAAAATAAAAGGACAAAGCTGAGATTTGTTAATTTGAGATTTGAATTACTAAAGATATTTAAGAAAAAAGAAGTATATATTGTAGCTATTATTATCTTATTCCTAGTCCTAGTATATTCTTATAATTCTAGTCTCAATTATGATCAAGCTTATCTAGATAGACGAGATTTTTATGGGTGGAGATTGGAAAGAACTGAAGAGACTTTAAATTATTATCAAGACAAAGAAGGACCAATGAAGGCTCATCTAGAAAGAGATTATGAAAATTATCTAGAATATAAAATTGCATATGAAAATAATGATAGAGAAAAAATAGCTGATTCAATGATCAGTGAAATCATAGTAAATCGAGATAGTGCAAGTGGATTTATGGGCTATCCAGATAGAGGTTTTGCATTAGAAACTATAAAAATTAATCTTGCAGAAATGGATGAAATAAAAGAAAGAAAGCTTGAGCCACCCTTGCCTTATGGCTATGAGGTTAGGACAACGCCTTTTGATAATTTTAGAAGCTTGCAAGATAAAATTAGATATATAGATCATTCTAAGAGATATCAGCCTTCAATCACCTATATTATAAATGGAATATTTAAAGAAAATTTAAATTATCTAATTCTACTTATAATAGCTATAGCTTTTGCTACAGGATTTACTGATGAAAGGGAGGGCAAAGATACCCTAAGACTATTAAATATTCAGCCTGTGGAGTCTAGGAAGACTTATCTTGCTAAGTTTTTTGCAAGGAGCTTGGTATTTGTGTCCCTGATTATTTTAGTTATAGGAATAGCTTTTAGCCTTTTATTTGTATCCAATAAAAATATTGAAGCTAATTATCCTGCAATCTATTATGAAAATAAGGTTGAAGATGATTTCGAGGGCCATAAGGCTTTAAGAAAAAATCTGGCATATAATCAAGACAAGTTAGATATTCAAGAGGAAAAGGATAATAAGTTTGTATACTATAGTTTTAGAGATATGTGGTCTGAAAATATAGAAATGCTTGCAATCTTTTTAATGCTAGCTATTATGCTTATTGGAATATCTATGTTAATATCCTTGAAAATTAAAAATAGATGGCAAACTAGTTTGTTTACGCTTTTAATTTTTGCTGGTGGGTATGGAGCTTCGACAGGCTTAATAAAGGGATACTCTTATTTATTTCCCTTCATATGGGCTAATCAAGTTTTGGTATCCTCTGGCCAAGCTAATATAGAATTTGATACAAATCTTATAAAGTCTAAGCTTGGAATTATAGTTTTGATTTTATGGATATTTATAATTTCATTTGTGGGAATAAAAAGATACAATAAGAAATTGGGGAGAGATTAATATGGAAATTTTATCTGTAAATAATATATCGAAATCCTTTGGAAAACATAAAGTTTTAGATGACGTTTCGCTCAATATTGAGAAAGCTAAAATAGTAGCTCTAGTTGGACCTAATGGAAGTGGAAAGTCTACCTTTCTGGATATTATAGCCAATATATTAAACGAGGATTCAGGTACAGTTGAAATCTTAGGAAAATCTAATAAAGATATATCTGTTTATAATGATTATTCTTATATGATAGATAATACAGTTCTATATGAATATCTAACGGGACTAGATCATTTAAGATTTATTTGTGAAACTCATAAATTAAGTAGGGATTCCATTAGAAAAGCTGTGGAGCTTATTGGAATTAAACACTTTATTAATAAAAAGGTAGGAGAGTATTCTCTAGGGATGAAGCAACAATTACTTTTCTCTATGACTATATTAAATGATCCAGATTTTTTAGTCTTAGATGAGCCTTTTAATGGACTTGATCCCACCACTATAATTAAGGTTAGAAGGATTATATTGGATTTCCAAAGTCAAGGAAAAACAATACTCTTATCATCTCACAATCTTGCAGAAGTAGATCAAATGACCTCTCATATAGTTTTTATAAAGGATGGAAAGTTTATTGAAGAGGATATTTCTAAATATCAAGAAGATATATATTATTTTAAAGTAAAAACCCCTAATGAAACAATAGATAAATTGGATGATAGCAAAATTACCTTAAGAGCAGATGAAATAGTTGTATCTACTAAGAATTATAGATTAAATGAAATTATAGACAAGATAGACGCAGTAGATGAAATAATAGATATGAGAAAGGAAGTAAAAGGAGCAGAAAAAAGATATGAAGAACTTTATAATATATGATACTTAAAACTGATGAGTATGGAATAATTAACACATGTAGTTAACTACTCTTATGAGTAGAAAATCCATTAGCTCAAATTATTTTACAAATTAAACTAGCAAAATATTTTAATATAGATGGATGGTATAGTGAGATATTAAAGATATATTTATATCCTTCCACCCAGGGGATAATATCAACTTACGACATCTTTATTGACCTCTCAAGTGTATGATAGTGAGACATCGGCAGAGGTTTAGCTTCAAAATTGTGAAACCATTTAAATTCATATAGTTGTAGATGTCTACGAAAATGTCTCAAATTCGGAGAAATATTCTCGTTTATATGATAAACTATTTTTAAAATAGGAGATCACAAATGAGAAAAAATTACTTTGCAAAAATTGTAAAATATATAAAAGACGTTTATAATGTAGAAGAAGGGCTTAGAAAGCTTAAAGATGAAAGAAAAAATCCTAATAAAACTAATAAAGTAATATTACCAGTTTTACTAGGATTCATATTAAGGATAAGAAGTTTCAATGAACTTAATAACATGATAAAAAACAAAGACTTTAAAAAAATTCAGGGAAGACATGTAAATTACCAGGCATAGATACAATTCGTGATACATTGAAAGTCATTGAAATA
>CAZWTU010000094.1:3373-6117 GCA_964637035.1 uncultured Tissierellaceae bacterium | reverse complement strand
TCCAGTAGTTTTGTTGAAAGCACTCATGTCAGGAAATCCTATTAATATTTATAAAAACCTAGCCCTAACGGCTAGGTTCAAATGAAATAATAGTTGATATAATAAAAGTAGTTTAATAATTTATAAGTATGTGAGGAGGCGTGTTTATGAATTGGATTAGAAATAAGAAAAGTGGCAATGAGTCCTGGCAGATTAGCTTTAATGAGCTTCCCACTAGCCTGGAAATGCTTAGTGGATTGGCACAAGCAGACTTAAAAGAGCCATATTATGCGGCTGGCCTATTGATACCAGCACTGTGCCTATGGCCAGAGGATCAAAAGACGGCACTTGAAATGATTAATTTTTTAAAAGGAGTAGGAGAATTATCTAATTATGAAATACAATTTATTAATGAACGTTTAAGAGGAAAAGAGTATCTAGCTTATTCATATTTCCAAGGTTCCACACCTGCCAATGGCTATGAACCATCTTTGCCATATACAGTGACCATATCTACAGTGCCTACAAGTTTTGATGAAGCTGGTTATGCCAAATTTTATTTACAATCCAGTGGGGCTGATAGCCCTAGACCTGTAAAGCTTAGGCATAAACCATCTACAGGCCAGTGGTTCCTATGGGAGCAAATGTTACTTAGTAGCATTAGGGAACCTGTATCCCAGGACCCTTGGGCCTAATAAATGACAATCATTCACATATACTTTCTAAAAGAATAAATTATTCATGAAGACATTAGGAGGTGAAGTATGATAAAGCGTCTTGTATTATTGGCAGTAATTATTTGTTTTGTTATTTTACCTGGCTGTAACAAGTCTGAAATTAAAGAGATTGACAGCTTGGGAAAGGATGAGCATACACCAATTCCCCCACCTAGCTTAAATCCAGAAGAAGAGATAAAAGAGTATCTTGTAGGTGAGTGGATATTTGATAAAAACCATATAAGTGATGTAATTTGTAAGATGGATATTGATAAGGAGTTAAATATTAATTTAGCATTTAATAATACTTATACTCATGAGTATAATGATGCTTGGCAAGGGGAAATTACATTTGATAGGCAATATGCAGAAATAGATGAAAAACCAGATTTGATTTCTATTGAACTAAGTGATGACTCTTGGCCTGGAGGAGACTACTTCTTCCTCCATAGAACTATTTATAATGGGAAAAGTGTTATGTCCTTATTCCCCGCAGCTAATGGAAATGGTATTTTTGATATGCTGGGAGATCTTGATAATTTTGAATATGGACCAGATGAAATAATATTTGAAAAAGAAAGTGGTAAAGTATCACACCTGCCCCTTCGTAAGGATGAAGAATTTCATGCCGTGTTTTGGGGAAAGGGAGACCAGGAGGAAGAATTTTGGTTAGATGATGTATTGTGGACACCAATAGAAGACTATGATCCTGACCAAAAGTATCCTGATGGAATGATAATTTATGAAAATCATGTTAAGGAAAGTCTTCTTTATAGTCTATTGGAGGTTAAGGCCAAGGATATTCTCTTAGGACAAAATTTTTTTCCTGGAGAGGTTTATTTTGTGAAAACCGATGAAAATGGTAAAATCATAGAAATTGAAAATGCAGAACATAAGGAGTATATAGATACAATAAATGACCCAGATTCCTAATATTAATTGAATAATGATTAAACTTAACCCCTTTAATCTATATAAAACCATCGAATAAGTAGACTACTATTTAAGTATTTTATTTGTTTGGTGGTTTTTAATTCCTCAAAACACTAGCCGTACCGGCTAGGTTCAAAATAGTAAATTATTGATATAATTGTAATATGAAACTATATAAAAATTAAGAATATTATATTAATTAAATACTAATAAAATAGAAATGAGGGGAGAATCAGTGAAGAAAATGAAAAATCTTTTTATATTAATGCTTATTATATCCATAATGGCTACAGCTTGTACAAACACACTGGAAAACACGGGAAGTGAAGAAACTGATATATCAAAAGAAGAAGCTATTAAAGTATCTCAAGTAGCAGATACAGAAGATGTAGAAGATGAAACTGAAGAAAAAACACAAGAAAGTCTTAGGAAAACAAGACCAGAGATTGTAGACCCATTTTTAGCAAATTTTCCTCCTGATTTCACTGGTGGAGACTTAGGCATATACATTAGAGATAATATTGCAAAGGCGAGTAAAGATGAAGCTGATAAGATGATTGAATGGTTGATAATATATCAGGAGAAAGTGCAAAGCGATTTTAATGCTAATATTTGGGAAGATGAATATATGAATGTATTAAACAATCATATGGAAGGCAGTTTAGATAAGTCTAAGCTAGCTAGTATTGAAAATGAAAGTGTAAGAAATGATTATATTGAGCTTGTAAATAGCTTTTTAACTATAGAAAACTATTATGAACATCCTGTTGCTGAAACGGATTGGCTTGCATTAATGAAGTATTCACAATATGTTTCTGATGATTTAAGACAGATAATAGAACTAAATAAAAAATTCTACTATTATGAATATAATCGGGAAGAGGTGGATGTTGATGGACTTGCAAAGGATATCATTATACTTGAAGAAATTGCCAAGAACAGCAAATCTACTTTTATAAACTGGCAAGCAAATTATTTATGTCGGTCTCTTATTTATGATCTTTTACTTGGGCCGGAAAATGTTTATTTGTTCCATTATGATGGTAAAGACAGCAAAGAATACCATTCTATTATGGCTTTAACAGACAAGTATCCGGATAGTAAACTTAAAGAAAT
>CAZWTU010000094.1:0-3273 GCA_964637035.1 uncultured Tissierellaceae bacterium | reverse complement strand
ACTTTTAACTTATACATCCATGGGGGCACAGTAAGTTTTCAAAATGATAGATATATTTCTTATGGCGGCACTTTAGAAACCATTGACTCCAATGGAAATGAGGATTCCTATTTTTTGCGCAGGACATTAGATTATATTAAAGGCAAGTATATAACATTAGAAGAGTATTTTGATAGTGATTTTATCTTTATTCAAGAATATATAGAAAGATTAAGGGGAGTGAAAATAGAAAGCTTACCAGAATTTCAACTAACAAATTGGGGTATAGAATTTTATATCAATCAGGGAGCACATATGGCAGAATGGTCATTTATCAGCATCATAGAACTTTTGGATTATTTCACACTTGATGAAGTCTTAAATAAAGATTATTAAAAATATAGACATGGTAGCAATAAAAGGGGGTTTAGATAAATGAAAAGAAATATTATTTTTATAGTATTAATATGCTTGCTAGTAAATATGCTTGTGTTTACCAGGGGCAATATAGCATACGGTGTAGAGCCAGAGATAATATGGTTAGACAAGGAATATGATTATGTAGAAAGTTTTTCAGGGGGTTTAGCCTTTGTAATGTTGGGTGATAAATATGGTTTTATAAATAAATTAGGACAAGAAGTCGTACCATTAAAATATGATGGTGGTGGGGAGCCTTTTTCAAAAGAATTTTCAGAAGGATTGGCCACTGTAAAATTAAATAATAAATATGGCTATATAGATAAAATAGGTGAAGAAGTAATACCAATAAAATATAAGTATGCATCAAAATTTTCAGAAGGTCTAGCTAGTGTAGCAGGAGATAATGGTTACGGCTATATAGACAAAGAAGGTAAACTAATAGTAGAATTTAAATATGAATTAGCAGATTATTTCACAGAGGGTTTAGCCGCAGTAGGTATGTTTGACGGTTTGGATTATAGATGGGGCTATGTAGATAAAACAGGAAAAGAAATAACGGATTTAAAATATTTTGATGTTTTCAGTTTTTCAGAGGGCTTAGGACCAGTATTTGATGGAAACTGGGGCTATATAGATAAGACAGGAGAGGAAGTAATAGCCTTAAAATATGATGGAGCATTTAAATTTTCGGAGGGTCTAGCTGCAGTGTTTTTGGATGATAAATTCGGTTATGTAGATAAAACAGGTAAGCAAGTAATACCCTTTAAATATGATAATGCATGTGAATTCTCAGAGGGATTGGCCCGGGTACTATTAGATGGTAAAGTTGGTTATATAGATAAAAGAGGTAAAGAAGTAATACCCTTTATATATGATGAAACTAGTGATTTTTCAGACCGTTTTGCTCCGGTACCAATAGAATATCACAAGACCTGGGATTTTTCCCATGGCTTAGCACAAGTAATCTTAGATGGGAAAACTGGCTATATAGACAAAACAGGAAAAGAAATTGTAGCAGTAAAATATGATTATGTAGGTGAGTTTTCAGAAGGCTTAGCCCAAGCAGAATTGGATGGAAAAGATGGATATGTTGATATGACAGGCAAAGAAGTAATACCATTAATATATGATAATACAAGTGAATTTACTGAGGGAATAGCAATAGTGTCATTAGATGAGAGGATCTCTTATATAGATAAAAGTGGCAAGGAAATTATGCCATTGGATTTTGATTATGTGACAACTTTTTCAGAAGGTGTAGCTTTGGTATACCTAGGAGATAAAACAGGTATATTAAAAAATCCATTGTTAGGAGAAGGGGATACAATAGATGAAGAAGAAATAGAAGAAGTCCCCATAGAGGAAGAGACAGAAATACCAGATGATACAAAAATATCTGAAAAAATAGAAAGTGAAACAGTTTCATCTGGGAATGTGGTAGAAAGTGAGAAGGAAAAGCCTTTTAATGGACCCATAATAATCATAGCAGCCGTTTTAATTGTGGTGGTTGGCTTATTCCTTTTAATGAAAAATAAGAAGAAGACTAACTAGTATAAGGAGAGATAAAAATGATGAAAGCTAAAAGACTATTCCTAGTTTTTCTTGCTATAAGCATTGTGATACTAACAGCTTGCAGCCAGTCTAAACCCGACCAAGTAGACCAGTCGAAAAATACCATTGCCCCGCCTCTTGAGGGAGTTTCCAAAGAGTTTGAAGAAGAAGGCAATACAATATCTCCTCCAGATTTAACCACTGAGGAAGGAATCAGACAATACCTAGTAGGGGAATGGACTTGCAAGATAGATTACATGAGTAATATACTTGTTACTATGAATGTTAGTCAAGATTTGGATGTTCAATTATCATTTTACGATACTTTTACAGATGAAAATAAGGGTGAATATAAAGGTAAAATAAGTCTTGATAGGCTATATGCAAGATCAGATGAGGGGCCTGATTTAATGACTTTTAACCTAGATGATGACTACTACTCTAAGGCCGATTTCTTTTTCTTGCATAGGACTATTTATGAT
Source organism: uncultured Tissierellaceae bacterium (assembly GCA_964637035.1). Lineage (GTDB taxonomy): Bacteria > Bacillota > Clostridia > Tissierellales > Tissierellaceae > CAZMMV01. Next base: position 841 of record CAZWTU010000094.1, on the reverse strand, counting down.
GGGAAGAGAGTTATGTCCTTATTCTTTACAGGAGACGGTAAATCTGTTTTTGATATATTATTGGGATACGATGACGAGGACTATGATTATATAATTGATGAAGTAATGCTTGAAAAGATAAGCGGTGAAGTGTCACAGGGGGAACCCCGCAAAAATGAATCATTTTATGCAGTCTTTTGGGGACACCAAGATCTCTTTGAAAGCATTTGGCTAGACCGTGTTTATTGGACACCACCTGTGGATGAGGAGTATGTAACAGACTATCCCAGACCTATGACCCTGTATGAAAGGGATAGAAATGAAAGTATTGTTTACAATGTAGCCCCAGAAAAAGACTTTGAGATTTTGGGGGACAATATGTTTAAAGGCACAGTATATTATGTAGAAACAGATGAAAATGGAAATATGATAGAATTAATAGATGCGGCCTATAAGGATTATCTTGAAGAAGGGGGAGATGATTATATAGATGAAGCCTTGTATGATTATGTGGACCCTGAGATTAAAGATTTAATTTATCATATTATTATGACAGATATATTTGAAATACAAGAATACTTGGATGATGGTATGAACATTTTATTTACTGGTGAAAGCATAATAATTGATGATGAAGAATGTTATTTTGTATTTCTGGGAACAGGGCAAGAAGAAAGTTTTGTGCGGGAAATACATTACGCAGTGAATCCTTATACAGAGCAAGTTTACCGGTATGATACTATCAATGATATATGGGAAACTGTAGGGGTTGCTTAGAGGCTTATATTTGTATAGAAATGTGAATCGCTTTTTATAAATAGTAAGACTAAAATTAATAGTAATATTACAAATAACAAGTAAG
>CAZWTU010000093.1:0-6152 GCA_964637035.1 uncultured Tissierellaceae bacterium | reverse complement strand
CCTTAGTGGACTAAAGTGTAGACTGAATTACAAATTATAAAAAGTCAAATTCAAGTTGTAGACATAATATATTCAAAAAGTATACTAAGGGGAGTGAATCTCCCCTTAGTATATACTGTATTATGTAAGGAGATGATTGAAGTCATTTGCTTAGATAATATAGTTATAAAAAAAAAGACAGCTCAGTCGCAAGCGACATCGCTAGGGTACCAGGTACCTTCGGTACCTTCGCGGACTAAAGTGTAGACTGTAGAAGATGTAAGTTTTAATATACTAAGGGAGATCAACAACTTCCTTAGTATATAAAAAACATGATTAAATCAAAGGAGTAAACCAATGCAACTACTAATTTTTATCTATGGCTTATTAAAAATGTGGCAATCAAATTCTGGCAACTTTGATGAATTTCCAGAATGGGATGATTTAAATGATTACTTTGATGATTTAGAAAAGGTTCAGGATACAAAGGATAAGGCTGGTGAGCAGGCTCATGATTTAACAGAAGGAGAAAATGGTAGTCTAGTTTCAACTTGGGACTCTGATGACGAAAAGACAGCTCAGTCGCAAGCGACATCGCTAGGGTACCAGGTACCTTCGGTACGTATTCAAAAAATATATTTAAGGGGAGTAAATCTCCCCTTAGTATATACTGTATTATGTAAGGAGATGATTAAGTCATTTGCTTAGATAATATAGTTATAAAAAAGAAGGTGATAATGATGGTTTTTAAAATAATAAATCATAAAAAGGAAAATAAAAGAGAAGGATATGCCCTTATAACTGTACTGGTTGTTTTAGTAGTAATGTCAATTTTACTTGTTACCTCTTTTACCCTACTACAGTCAAATACTAAACAAATCAGAAGCCAAGAAGAAAACTTAAAAGCACATTATCTAGCAAGATCAGGGGCTATGCTTGCTTATACTGCAATTTTAAATGATAGTGGTACAAAATTACTAGATCAATTTTCTACTTCTAAGTTCTATAATGAAACTGAGGGTAAAAAAGAAACAATAGAATTTACGGATGAAAAAGCAGAAGCCAAAGTTAATGCATGGTATAACAATGGATATATAATAATTAAGTCAGAATCTGAAATTAAAAACTCATCAGTCAAATCAACAATATATTTAAAATTTGAAAAATCTGATCCTGAAAATTTGAGCTGGTCAAAAAACTTAGATTAGGGAGGGAGCCTGTATGAAAAAATATAGTCACTTTAAAAAAGGATTCACTCTAATTGAATTAATACTAGCAATAGCAATATCATCTATGATAATTATTGTTATTTTTAGCCTGTTTACTTCTAATACTAGGCTTTACAAGGAAACATCAAAGGAGTTTGATATACAATCCCAAGTAAGATATGCAAGTGAAGTAATAAACCAAAGCATTAGATACTCAACAGTTTCCTTTGCAGTGCTTGAAGATCACTATAATGGGGAAGAAGCTAAATTAACTGATGATTGGAATTACTTAGGACTTTCTCAAAATAAGGATGAATTTATTCACTATAAATGGGATAAGGAAAATAAAAAGCATGAAAAGGAAATTATAATTGCAAAAAATGAAGGTTTTTACTACGATTTATCTTTCCATCAAAATAAAGATGATATAAATCAGAAAACTATTAATTATGATTTAAAAATAAGCAAACTAGCCTCAAACTCTACTCCAGATGAAAAAAAGATAGTAACAGAAATTAAAACTGGGGTTGAGGCAATAAATGCAATACAAATAGTAGATAGGGGTATAGGCTCTAATAAAAAAGCAATAGCCCTAGCCTACAGAACAGACCCAACTCCAAAAGCAGAATCACAAAAAGCAGCAGTGGCAATGGTACTAGACAATTCTGGAAGTATGGCTTGGAATATGACTGGGGATGAAAATAGTGGTAAATGGCGGACTATAATAGGTGATTTTAAGGTAAATGGAGTTAAGCAGGAAATAGGAAAACCAGCGAAAGGTTCAAGTGGACAAATGCTAGAAATCAATACCTGGTATTATAATAGTGGAAATAATTTATACAGAGCTTACTCTGAACCTAAAGGATATAAGAACAGGGGATATGTAATAAAAGATGATTTAGTATCTAGAATATCAATTCTTAAAAATCAAGCACAATTACTTGTAGACCAACTTTTTACTAATAAAATAGAAGGTGATTTAGTCTTAGTTCCCTTTAGCACCAAAGGTGAACCAGTAAAAAACACTCCTGGAAATAAGTACGAATTCGATATTAAAAATGAGCAGTATGAGATAAAGAATAAAATTGGTGAAATGACGGCAAATGGTGGCACGAATACAGGTGATGGTTTAAGAAGAGCCTATTATTTACTAGATGATATTAATAAAAATAGTCCTAGGAGAAACTATCTAATAGTTTTAGTTGATGGTGTAACCACTTATTATTCAGGGACAAAAAATAATTTTTATCTAGCTAGTGGCAATGCACCCAGTGTTAATGGTTATGGTAGTAAATTAGATGATACCGGGGAAGAATATGTTAAGGAAATTGGGAAGATGATAAAAGGAGAAGGCCCATACAAAAACCATGATATAAAAACCTTTGTAATAAGTTTCTCCGATAAATGGGAAAATGGTAAGTATTCTGAACTTGAAAGTGTAAATACCATAGCAGAGGCCTGTGGAATAGGCAAGGAACATCATTTCGATATAAAGAATAGAAACAATCCTGTAAAAGATAATCCGGAAAGAGTATTTTGGGCTAAGGATGAGGAATCCTTACAAAATGTTTTTGACTCAATATCAAAATATATAGAAGCTGATTTTTGGCAGGTTTCAGGACCAGATAATAAATAATATAGTGAGGGGGTTGCAATGAAAAAAGTAAAAATCAATAACAAAGGATTAACTTTAATGGAAGTAATAATTGCAACTCTATTACTATCCATAGTAATAATTGCTTTATCCACTGCATTTGCAAATAGTTTTACTAATATAGCTAAAGGAAAAGATTTAACCATTGAAACATTTAACTTACAGGAAGATATTGAAGAAAAAATAACTAAGGTAAGTTTAGACTCAATAAATAATTATAATAAGACAATAAAAGTATTTGGTAAGGATGTAAAATATGATAAGGTGACTGCATTATCAAGTAATAGAAAAAGATCTCTTGCCATGTATGTCTCCCAAGCAGAAATGGGAATATTACCAACCCCAGAAATAACAGATTTATCTTTAAAGGCATACGATAAGGATGATAAAGAAATATATCCATGGTATGAAGAAGGCACATATTTAAAAGTAAAATATAAGGATATAGATCCAGAAATATTTCAAGTTAATTATTCATGGTATAGATCAAAACAAGATAAAGATATTCCTATAGAAAATCCTAGCTTTAGCTATGAATATGATATTATAAAATCAAGAAATAGTGTGTATAAAGATTTGGTACCTTCATCAGATCTAGAGATAAAATACAATGATAATGTATTGGAAAGTAATAGATTTTATCATTTTGGTATAATTCCTTATTCAGATGCTGGAAGATTGGGTAAATTGGCAATGAATGAAGATAGACTTTTGGTAATAGAAAGAACTTCCAATTCCTATTGGAATAATTTAATAGAAGATACCTATCTAGGAAAAGTGACAATTAGGCCAGATACCATGGTTTTAACAATGCATAATATTAATCAACCTACTTTAAATATTGAAAATGACAATAGTAATAAGGATAATGGTTCGCTTTGGTTTTATCCATTGGAAGAATTAAAAACTAAAAATGGCAGTTTCAAAACAATAGTAGACTTTCAGTTTGATGAAAAAACAATTAAGCAAGATGCTGGTGTAGGAGTATTTTTAGGTGATTATAATGCTAATAAGGAAAATGGAATTATATTTTTATTAGATCAAAAGAATTCCAAAATCACGGTAAAAAAACTTGAAGAAGGAACTCGAAAATATGATATAGGTAGTTTCAAAGTACCCAATAACTTTGATTGGAGTAAAAGATATAAATGGAGTTTCGATTTTTTAAATGGATCAAAAAAAGATATAACAGTATCTTACAAGGGCCAGGAAGATGAAAGTTTTATTGAATTAGAATCTTCAAATCTAAATTTAACTAATCTGAACTTCTCAATGAAAGACATAGGACTTAAAACTTGGTCAGACTATAATATAAAAGATGAAAAGAATGAAGAACATAAATATGTATATAATTTAACTGCACATTTTTATGATATAGGGTTTGAAGAATTGAAGAATTATGATGAAAACTTTGGAATGTTTATGTTTGGTGGAGGATTGAATATAAGTGCTAAGGATATAATTGGAGATGGGAAAAGTATATACTTTGACTCTAATCTTAACACAGATAATATAAAAAATAATGGTCATATAAAAGTAAGTAATATATATGTAAAAGAAAATCTAAAACTACCTTCTGACCCAGATAAACCAGGTGGCTCACATCAACTGGGGTCTAAAGAGAAACCAGGGGAAATACATGTGGGCGGAGATTTTATAGAGTCAGGAAGTAGAGAAATATATGGTGATATATACATTGGTGGAAGCTTCTCTTCAAATAACTCATCATCTTCAATTTATGGAGATATGCACGTAGGCAAAGATTTAGTTTTATGGGAAGGTAGTATGAAACTATATGGTGATATATTTGTTAATGGAAACCTTAAGTTAAAGGATGCGAATATCCATGGTAATATTTATGTAAATGGTGATGTTGAACTAGGATGGACGCCTACATTATCAGCAAATGCTAAAATTTACTATACAGGAAAACTAATCCATCCTGATTATTATGACACTGAAATACTCAAAAAATTAATAGAAGTATCATATGTAGAAGAGGCAAAAAAACCTCAAATACCTGTACCAAAATATCCAGAATTAAAGGAAAGTAGCTAGTATACAGAAAGTGGATATGTTACCAGTGGAAGATTACAAAGTGGAATGAAGATATATTCAAACTCCTATGTACAAAAAGAGTGGGTAACAGGGATAGAAAATATAGTTATTGTAGCTAAAACAGGTGATATTAGGATATAGAATTTTGATAAAATTGACAGGGGAATATTATTTGCACCGAATGGAGAGGTCTACCTTAATGGTGGAAGTTTTGAAGGCTTGATTATTGCAAAGAAAGGTATAAACTATGTTCAAGGTGGAGGAAATCTAACCATAAAATCCATAGAAGAACTAATTCCCAACCCAGCAGATTATCCATTTCAATAAATTAAAGGAGCAAAAAATATGTACATTTTAATCTTTTTATACGGTTTATTAATAGGTTCCTTTTTAAATGTATGTATATACAGGGTACCACGGGAGGAAAGTATAGTATTTCCTTCCTCTCACTGCCCAAATTGTAGTACAAAGCTAAAATGGTATGATAATATACCAGTAGTATCATATTTAGCACTTATGGGGAAATGCAGGTATTGTAAAAATGAAATATCAATTCAATATCCCATGGTTGAATTATTAAATGGTATTTTGTACATTATCATTTATAGTAATTATGGTCTAATTTTAGAATTCTTTTTTTATGCAATTATTTTCTCGATTCTTCTTATTATTACATTTGTAGATTTGCAGCATATGATAATACCAGATATTTTTATAATAAGTGTTGTAATAAGTACTATTCTTTATAAAATATTTTCTTATATATTATATAAAAATTCGCCAGATTTAATTAATAGTTTTGGTGGCTTAATTTTAAGCGGATTTCTCTTTATTGTTATTATCCTAGTATCCAAAGGTGGGATGGGTGGTGGAGATGTAACTTTAATCGGATCTCTTGGATTTATTTTAGGAATTAAGAGTATATTCCTTACAATATTCCTATCTTTTGTTTTTGGTGCTATTATTTCAATACTTTTACTGGGATTGAAGATAAAAGGCAGGAAGGACCCCATTCCATTTGGTCCTTTTATAATATTAGGATTTTTTATCACTGTACTTTGGGGAGAGACATTAATTAACTTTTATAAAAGTACATTTTTAATATAAAATATTCATAATAAATAAAATTAGGAAATCTAAGAAATCTAAGTAAAAAAGGAGGCGATTGCCATTGAAATTACTAAAACTAACTAACTCCAAAGTCCTATCCATAGACTTTGGGGCATCTGAAATAAAAATAATTGAAGGACAAG
>CAZWTU010000092.1:0-6185 GCA_964637035.1 uncultured Tissierellaceae bacterium | reverse complement strand
TTAGTCAAGAAGCTATTGGACGTATATTTGAAAAGTTTTATCAAGAAGATAAGTCCCATAACAGCACAGGAAATGGGTTAGGGCTTCCTCTTGTTCAGACAATCTTAAAGATATATGATGCTAATATTAATGTAGAAAGTGAAATAAATAAGGGGACTACATTTACAATTCAATTGCCCCTACAAGAAAAAATATGATAATATAGACTAATATAGAATATATTAAAAAAGAGCTTTTAAAAGAATAACATAGGAGAGTGGTAAATATGTTTCCATTTAGATTTGGGTATTTTGATCCAACAATGATAATATTAATTCCAACAATAATATTAACACTTTATGCTCAAAATAAAGTGAATAGTAATTTTAAGAAATATTTGAAAGTGCAAACGGCGAAAGGATATACAGGCCTTCAAGTAGCTAGACTATTGCTTGATCAACATGGGCTACAAAACATACCAATAGAATTATCTCGGGGAAGTTTAAGTGATCACTATGACCCTGGTAAAAAAGTATTAAGACTATCGGGAGAGGTGTATAAGGGAACTTCAATTGCCTCAGTAAGTGTAGCAGCTCATGAGGTGGGTCATGCCATTCAAGATGCCAATGACTATACACCACTTATATTAAGGAATAAGGTATTTCCAATAGCCAAATTTGGCTCCTCAGCAGCTTGGATATTTATTTTTGTAGGCCTATTAATTCCTAGTATGGGGGGTCTAATGGATATTGGTATAATATTATTTGCAACTGCAGTCTTATTTCAACTAATTACTTTGCCAGTAGAATTTAATGCTAGCAGTAGGGCCTTAGACTTATTAGATGCTAATGGTATATTATCAAGAAATGAAGAAGTAGGGGCTAAAAAAGTACTAAATGCTGCAGCGCTAACATATGTAGCGGCTATGGCTAGTGGTATAGCACAGTTACTCAGACTTATACTCATTAGAGGAAAGAGAGATTAATATAAAAATTTAATATATTAGGTCTTGATAACCTAGGAGAATCTTTTCTTATATTCTCTTAGGTCTTTTTATTTAGGATTAGTATACAACAAGTGACCTATAGCTAAATATAATTGTAATAGAAATAATACTGTGTTATTATATTTATGGTATTATGATAAATTTTATTGTGAAAGAAGGTTATGTATTGGCTACTAATGACAATCGGATAATAAAGAAAAAGTGTAAAATGAAAGCTTCAACTGGAATTAATATAGTAGGTTTTATTCTTGTAGTAATGGCAGGCTGGGTTGATACAATTGGTGTAAGTTTATTTTTAAACCAGAGATCATCTTCCATGTCAGGGCGAGGGCATATATTAGGATATTGGATCTTTAAGTTGGATTTTAAAATGGCTATGGGTATAGGTTTGATAATGATATCATTTATAACAGGTGCTTGTATTTCTACCCTAATAACTAAAAAAACAGGATTAATTGGTGGCCTAATGTTTGCAGGCCTCCTTATTATAATAGGATCCTTTACTTTTAGCTTACAACACCCAGTTCTTTCTAAAATTCTTGTGCCTATGGCTATGGGGTGTCAAAATGCAGCAACTAGCTTAACAGGAATCAAGCGTACTACACATTTAACAGGAGCATCTACTGATCTGGGAATAAATATTGCTAAGGGCAATTGGAAGGTTGTTAGGTTCTGGATATGGCGTTTGATAGGGTTTCCCTTAGGTTCTGTGCTTGGATTTAATCTGGTGAATTTAGTTAATAATAATGTAATTAGCACATCTATAACACTAATCATACCAGCCATAATAATAATTTTAACAGCTATTGGGCAAAATAAGTTCTTGGACATTCCTTTAATAGACTAAATATTAAAATTGAAAATTGAGAAAGGAGAATATGCATGGAAGGAACAAAGCGGGAAAATATAAAATTACAGGCTAGTGTTAAGATTGTAAAAAAACAAGATCAAGGATCTGGCCAATTAACACAAGGAATAGTTAAAAAAATACTAACTAATTCAAGGACCCATCCTCATGGGATAAAAGTTATGCTTGAGACCGGTGAAGTGGGAAGGGTTAAAGAAATATTAGGATAAATAAACTGTAGAGTTATTTTTATATTTAAAAACATTAAAAATACATACTAAGGAGAAAAATATGGAAGAAATTTTAATATCTTATATTAGTGAACTTTCAACATTTATTTTATTTATTATTATAGCTATCAGCTTGTTTTTACTAAGTAAAGGGGCAGATATATTAGTAGGTGAATCTGTTGGCCTATCTTTACGTTGGGGAATCCCCAAAATGATAGTAGGTGCAACTATTGTAAGTCTTGGGACCACTTTACCAGAAGCAGCGGTTTCGGTAATGGCTGCAATCAATGGAAATCCAGACCTGGCATTGGGAAATGCCATTGGCTCAATTATAGCAGATACAGGCCTAATTATAGGCATAGCAGCCCTAATAGGCCACTTAGCCATAGACAGGAAGACCATTAGTAGTCAGGGACTAATACAATTAGGATCTGGCTTATTATTGGCTCTTGCATCCTTACCATTCTTGTCCCCAGGTCCAGAGGGTAAAATAACCCAAAGGATGGGTTTTATTTTTCTTATTTTGTTAGCTTTATATATGATAGGGACAATTACTTCGGCAAAAAATTCTAACACTGAAACTTCCAATATTGTAGGAGATGATAGTAATGTATTTATACAATTACTCAAATTAATATTTGGAATTGCTTTAATAATATTCTCGTCCAAAATCCTCATTCCAAGTGTTGAGACTACAGCCATACGTATGGGAATACCCCAAAGTGTAATTGCTTCTACACTAGTAGCCTTTGGCACCAGCTTGCCTGAGCTGGTAACGGCAATTACTGCTGTTAGAAAGGGCCATGGTGAATTAGCAATAGGAAACATCATAGGAGCTGATATATTAAATGTCTTATTTGTTGTAGGCAGTGCTGCGGCAGTTACAAAGGAAGGTTTACTTGTTCCAAGTAATTTCTATAAGCTACAAATTCCTACTATGTTAATTGTGTTAGTGGCTTTTCGTTTATTTTCTAAAAGTAAAAACAATAAGATTTCTAAATTACAGGGAAGTATCTTAATGGGGATATATATAATCTTTTTAGTTTTAAATTATATATGGATATAAGTTAATTCTATTATTAATAGGGTAAAGATAATAATAGAGATTAAAATAGGAGGAATATAAAATGAGAAAAGTTGCTTTTTTCCCATTTAAGGGAGAGAAAATGTGTTTTAATCACATCTTATTAAATGCACTAGATTTGCACGAAAAAGGTGTGGATACTAAGATAATTATGGAAGGCGAGGCTGTAAAGTTAATAAAAGTCTTAGAAGAAGAGGAAAACAAACTTTACAAAAAGGTTAAGGATCTAGGTTTATTTGATAGTATATGTAAGGCATGCTCAGCAAAAATGGGCGTATTAGAATACAATGAAAAATCTGGTATACCTATAAAAGGAGGCCTTCAAGGTCATCCTCCAATGTATGATTACATAAAGGATGGGTATGAAATAATTACACTATAAGAAAGTAGCGTCCATTTAGGATGCTACTTTAATAATTTCATCTTATATTTAAAATATGTTATACTATTTAGTATTAAAATTAAATACATAGGACTAAAATAAGGAGTAGATAAAGTTGGGAATACATAGTAAAATCTTTCATATACCATATTATGATACGGATAAAAATGGAAATATAACCTCGTATAATATACTTAAATATTTTGGAGAAACATCAGCTTCACATACAGATGAATTTTCAAGTAATCAAGCAGATAAGAATAACTTAGATTATGGTTGGATGCTTTATAGGTGGAAGGTAAAAATAAATAAATATCCTAGGTCTAAGGATAAGATATATATTGAAACCTGGATATCTAAACTAGATAGGTTTTATGCCTATAGGGAATTTAAAATCTTAAATGAAAACAATGAGGTATTAGGAATAGCATCCACAGTATGGATATTTGTAGATATGAAAAAGAAAAGGCCAATTAGAATTCCAAATACATTTATAAATCAATCAAAGTTAATAAATAAAAGTAACTTTACTGAATTTGAAGATTTTAAAGAAAAAATAGAATTTATTAGTTCTATTGATTTTAAAGTTAGAAGAAGTGATATAGATTCAAATAACCATGTTAATAATAGCAAATATTTATTATGGATAATAGAAGGAGTCCCAAATAATATTTATGAGGATTATATATTATCGGAATTTGAAATAATTTATAAAAAGGAGATAAAATATGGAGATACAATCCTAACTAGTTATGTAGAAAATGCAGTGGAAAACAAAGAAATATCATTTACTCATAGGATATCAAATGTGGATAATTCCAAGGATTATGCTTATTGTAAGTCCAAATGGATTAAAAATGAAGAAATTTCATAAAATTACTGGAATTCCTATTAAAACTATCAAAAAATGGTTGCAATATTAAGACTTTTATGTTACTATAATATCGTAGCTTTAATTCGGAAGTAAACAAATGATACGCAATAATTTCTGGAAATACAGTGCAATCATAGCATATAGTAAAGAAATTTTATTGTTTGTATTTATTTAAAGAGTTTTTACAAAGAATTAAAGAAATAAAATTTCGGAGGTATATGCAATGAAAGGTACAGTAAAATGGTTTAATGCAGAAAAAGGATTTGGATTTATTACAACAGAAGAAGGAAATGACGTATTTGCTCATTTCTCACAAATTAACAAAGAAGGATTCAAAACTTTAGAAGAAGGTCAAGAAGTAGAATTTGACGTTGTTGAAGGCGCAAAAGGTCTACAAGCTGAAAATATTAACATTATATAAGTAAGACACTTTCAATCCCTTAGAGATAATTATCTCTAAGGGATTTCTGATTTTTGTAGAATATTCATTGATAGGCAAGATGTTTTATGATAAGGTTAGAAAGACAATTTAAATAAAGGAGATTGATTTATGAATAACAAAGTATTAGCTTCAGTAAATGGAAAAGAGATCACACAGGATATAGTAATGAAGTTTTTAAATGACTTAGGTCCTCAAACCGCTATGCAATTCCAATCACCAGAAGGTATGAAGAAGGTAGTAGATGAGCTAATCAATCAAGAAGTTTTATATCTTGATGCTATTGAAAAAAACCTAGGTGAAGAAGAAGAATTTAAAGTTGAGCTTGAAAGACTTAAAGAAGGCTTAATCAAACAATATGCTGTAAATAAATTATTATCAGGTATTACAGTAGAAGAAGAAGAGGTTAAGAAATTTTACCAAGAAAACAAAGGACAATTTAAAAATCCAGAATCAGCTATAGCTAGTCATATCTTAGTAGATAGTGAAGAAGGGGCAAAAGAAGCTTTAAAAGAGATAGAAAATGGTATGAGTTTTGAAGATGCAGCTAAAAAATATTCATCTTGTCCATCAAAGGATCAGGGTGGGGATTTAGGTGAATTTACAAGAGGAAAAATGATTCCAGAATTTGAAGAAGCTGCTTTTGCAATGGAAGTTGATACAATTTCTCAACCAGTAAAAACACAATTTGGATATCATGTTATTAAATTAGTTGAGAAAAAACAAGAATCACAAAGTAGTTTTGAAGAAGTTAAAGAACAAATAAGCCAACAATTGATTGCAATGAACCAGCAACAAGCTTATTTAAACAAGACAAATGAGTTAAGAGAAAACTATGATGTTGTAAACAATATGTAAGATCTTGTAAATAATATGTAAATTTAGAGAGAGAAACTTTCTCTCTTTTTTATATAACATAAACAATAATCATAGTGGCTTCCAATTCATTCCAGCCTACCGTTTAAATATAACTTTAAACTTTTAAAGATGTGTTATTTTATATGAATAATGGGAATAAATCATATATGTTATAATTTAAATATAAAAAATTTGGAGGTGGTATTTTGCTTGTAAAAGATTTATCGACACATTTTATGAAACAAAAAATGATGAGAACAGTTATTAAATCTTTAATTCCCTTAACCCTTGCAGGTATTTACTTTTATGGATGGAGAGTATTGCTACTTTTAGCCATAGTAACTATCTTTGGTTTAGGAACAGAATGGATTTTTGCAAAGAAGTACAAAAGGAAGGTTTCAGAGGCTGTATTTGTCAGCTGTATTTTATATACTATGACATTACCTCCTACAACTCCATTTTGGATTGCAGCAATAGGAATTATCT
>CAZWTU010000091.1:0-6329 GCA_964637035.1 uncultured Tissierellaceae bacterium | reverse complement strand
TATTAGAATAGATGATATGGATAGGACTACTTATGAAATTGGTCAATTATCCAACTCAATTAATTATCTGGTGGCAACCTTAGAAAAAGAAGATATGCTAAGGAAAAGGCTTACTTCAGATATGGCCCATGAAATTAGGACTCCTTTAACTACTTTGCAAAATACAATAGAGGCATTTTTATATGGAGTATGGGAACCCAGTAAGGAAAGACTGGAAAGTTGTTATGAAGAGATTATTAGACTTACTAAATTGGTTGAAAAATTGAACAATATAGCCAGGTTAGAGGAAAACAATATGGATTTAAAGATAGAAGAATTTAATATTAACAAGGAAATAGACCAAATTGTAGACCTGATGAAGCCACAATATGAAAACAAAAATATAAGGATAGACTTTAAATATAATAAGGAAATAATAATAAACTCGGACAAGGATAAGCTAAAGCAAATAATCATAAACCTTCTTAGTAATGCTTATAGCTACACTAATAGGGGGGGCAATGTGGAAATCAATCTTGATAAAAAAGGAGATAAGGTCTCTATATCTGTAAAGGATGACGGTATAGGAATATCCAATGAAGATTTGCCATTTATCTTTGAAAGGTTTTATAGGGTAGATAAGGCAAGGGACAGGAAGACAGGAGGAACAGGGATTGGGCTTACTATACTAAAGGCCTTGGTTGATTCTTTGGGTGCTAGTGTTGAAGTTGAAAGTGAATTGGGAAAGGGAAGTGTCTTTGTTGTTGAATTACCTATGAAATAGGATTTAATTAGTTGAAGATGCGTAGAATTAGATGACAAGAGACGAAGGCTTTCATTCCGAGCTTGTCTAGGAATCTTGGGTCAAAACAAAGATTCCTCGTCGCTAGGCTCCTCTGGATGACAAACACTTTTAATACACATCATTTATTTTTTAGGGACTAATATAATTTAATTTGGCTATTAATCCAAAGAATCCCTAATCTTTCTCATAGATATAAAATTTGATAAAACTGAAAATACTACAAATAAGCTTAGGATAATTGTAATGGGCTTCATAAATAAATCTCCAAATATATTATCTGAGCTTCTCATAAGTGACATTGCCCTTCTAAAGTTGGAGTCCATTATTCCACCTAGTACAAGTCCTAGTACCATTGGTGCCACGGAATAATCTCTTCGTCTCATAAAAAAACCTAAGACTCCAAAGATTAACATTAATAATATATCAAAAGTATTGTTACTGGCTGCATAGGAACCTATAATACATAAAATTGCAACTATAGGGAATAAATGTCTTTCCTTTATATTAGCCACCTTAGATAATAAGGGGGCTACTGTTAATCCCAATAGTAAAATCATTATACTCCCAATAAAGCCACCGGCCAATATAACACTAAACATTTCAGGAGTTTCACTAAATAATAGGGGTCCTGGTCTTAAACCGTGAACATAAAATGCAGATAATATTACAGCAGTAACTGCATCTCCTGGCACAGCTAAAGTAAGCATGGGGATCAAGGCTCCTCCAATACATCCATTATTGGCTGACTCACTAGCCACTAACCCTTCAATTGCACCCTGGCCAAAGGGTAACTTAGGATTTTTAGTCGTTCTTTTTGCTTGATCATAGGCCAATAAGGCTGCTACTGGGCTTCCCGCTCCAGGCAATGCACCAACTATAACACCTAGGAATGAAGATTTTATTCCAAGAAACCAATAACTAAATATTTCTCTTGTATTTACCTTCTCTTTAGATATGGAAAGACTCTCTAATTGTCTAGGGCCTGAAAATATTTGATATAATATTTCAGAAAATCCAAACAATCCAATAAGTGCAGGGATAATGGATATCCCTCTTTGTAAATTAAGGCTTCCGTAAGTAAACCTAGCTAGGCCCATAATAGGGTCTATTCCAATAGTAGAAATAAATACTCCAATAAATGCACTTATCATTCCCTTAGTAAAATTGTTTGATGTTAAAGAACCTACAGTTGTTAGACCAAATAAAGCTAACAAGAAATAATCTATAGGAGTAAAAGCTAGGGCTAGTTTACTAATTTGCCTTGCACTAAGTCCTAAAACTATAAGTCCAATGACTGTACCTAGGAAGGAATAGTATGCTGCTGTTTTTAAGGCTAATAGGGGTTTTCCATTTTTAGCCATAGGATATCCATCAAGAGTTGTGGCTACTGATGAAGGTGCACCAGGAATATTTATAAGAATTGCGGTAATGGCACCAGAATAGACACCTACTGTATATACTCCCATTATAAGGGCCATGGCATTATTTACTTGCCAAGTAAAAGAAAGTGATACCAGTAAGGCCGTAGCCATTGTAACAGAAAGACCAGGCATGGCTCCAACAAAAAGTCCAGCCAGGGACCCAATAAATACTATAAATATAAAGTTTAAATTTATAACAGAAAACATATCTTGAATCAAATTATCAGCTCCTATATACTAATCCCTAACTGGTCTAGCTTATGGCAAAAGCACATTTAATAAATTGCCAAATATGTATTGTATCAATAAGGGAGTTGCAAATGAAATGCTTACCAGTATCCACCATTTTCTCTCGCCTAAAATTAATAAAAATAAAAAGAGATAAATAAGACTTGAGAATAAAAAATGAAGCTTTGGTAAGGCAAGTAAATATAAAAAAGATATTAATATAATAAGTCCAAGGGTCTTATAGTTTTCTTTTTTGCCAAGATTAGTGCTTATATTATTTTCCCTTAAGCCCTTAAGTATAAGTGATATTGATAGTAATAGAATAGAAATTGTAATTATTAATGGAAACAAGGCTGGGGACAAGGCCCAGGATTCATTGCGGTGAAGTTTTAATGATTCACTTATGAAAAACATGCTTATTAAACAAATTATTATTCCTTCTGTGACTTTTTTATTTTCTAAAATTGATTTTTTGTCCATAGCTATCCCCTTTCTATATATTAGTAATAGTTATTAATATAAAATACTAGTATATAGGGTTTAAGTTATCCTTAAAACCTATATACTAGTTAAAATTACTTGTTAAATCTTTCTATTCCAAAATCACCTGGGTCATTTTCTACTGCCCCTGAGTCATATAGCAAATAGGATGTAATAGAGGTATATTTCTCCCAATATTCATCTATTTCTTTAGGTGGTAAATGGTCTAGTGGCGTGTAGGACTGTTTTTCCACAAATTCTTTCCACTCTGGCTCTTCGAAAGCCTTAGTAGCAGCTTCCAATAATATGGATTTAACATCTTCAGGCGTCCCTTTTTTAACTAAAATTGCATTTGGAAAATATAAGGGTAAATACTTTTCTGTTTCTGGAAGTTCATCTGTCATAGGTGGTACATCTGGTAAAGCTTCAAATGTTTCATTGCCAAATATGGCTAGTGCCTTTAAATCTCCTACTTCTAAGTAGTCCTTAATTGTACCATAATTACCAAAGGTGAAATCAACTTCTCCGCTTATTGTAGCTATCATGGAAGGGGAACCTCCTCCATATGGGGTCATTGATATATCTAAACCAATATCGTTAAACAAAAGTCCCTGTAAGTGGCCACTTGCGCCAGGACCTGAGTAAGATAATTTTATTTTACCAGGATTAGCTTTAATATCATCTACTAAATCCTTAAAAGTATTATACTTTGAATCCTTAGGGACTACAATAACCTTTGTATCTTGAATAACCATCTTCAATGCGTCAAAATCTTTAAAACTTAAATCACTGGTCCCCATTACTTGAAATACTCCAGGTGTCTCTGCTGAAAAAACTACAGTATAACCATCACTTGCTTGTTCATTGGCAAATTCAGTGCCAATAGCTCCAGAAGCTCCTTCTTTATTAATAACCGTAACTGGCTGGCCTAAGTGTTTCTCAAATAAGGGAGCAAATACTCTGGCAACTATATCTGTAATACCACCGGCTGACCAGGGAACAATTAAGTTTACTTTCTTAGTTGGGAAGTCCTCATCAGATGTAGAATTTTGGCTACAAGCCACTAATCCTACCAATATAATAGGAACAATCATAATTAAAGCAATAATCTTTTTCATTTTTTTATCTCCTTTGTTTATAAGTAAAATAATAAATCCCATAAAGGATTTATCCTGATTCCAGTATATTTTATAAATATAAATATGTCAACATGGATTCCTGCCACCAAGTCATTGATTTGACAATGAAGAGGGCTTAAATTAATACTTGCACTTAGACAATAATTTAAACAATAATTCTGAATTATAAGGAAACTATTTAAAAGATTTCAATTAAAATTATTAATCTTTATAATTTCTTTACATTTGTCTGATACTATGGGTATATAATAAAATAATTGGGACTTATTTTGTGAATTTAGGGGGTTTTATAATGTTAGAATTATTTGATGTATCTTTTCCTATGGCTTTTGGATTTGGATTTTTATCCTTTTTTTCACCCTGTATATTGCCTATGATTCCTGTATATATAATGTATATAACAGGAGTTAGTATGGAAAGTGAGGTTGAGGATAACAGGGCCTTAGCTTTAAAAAGGACATTTGCATTTGTACTAGGATTTACTATTATATTTATGATAATGGGAACATCTGCAAGTTTAATAGGTAAGATATTTGCAAGGAATAGGGGAATATTTTCAAAGATTAGTGGGGCATTGATTATAATCTTCGGACTGAGTATGACGGGGATTTTAAAACTAGATTTCTTAAGTATGGAAAGAAAGATGAAGGCACCTAAAAAGATGACCAATTGGTTTTCCTCTACCCTAATGGGAATGGCCTTTGCAGCTGGTTGGACACCATGTTTTGGGCCTGTATTAGCATCTATATTGGTTTTTGCTGGGAATTCAGCCACAGTAGGTAAGGGAAGCTTTCTATTGTTTGTTTATTCTTTAGGAATGGCAATACCCTTCATGTTAACAGCATTGTTCATAGGGACATTTACTAAATTAATGAAAAAGGGAGAAAAGATTATGAAATATGTTCCCATGGTTGGTGGAATACTAATGATAATCTTTGGATTATTAATATTTTTCGATAAGATGAAGTATATAGGTGGATTGTTATCATAGGAGGGGTAAAGATGAAGAAGAAAAGGTTTTTTATTATAATGATAGGTTTAATTATATCAATTGCATTATTAGTAGGTGGATGTGGGGCTAAAGAAAATGAAGACGTAGGTAATGATGATGAAGAAATAATTATAGGGGATGAGGATGAGGACAAGGATAGCGGTCTTGCTGAACAAGGGTCTTCAGATGAGGATGGTGGAGATGAATACCCATATGATATAGAAATTGGTAAATTAGCTCCAAACTTCACACTGGAAAATTTAGATGGTCAAGAAGTATCTTTAGAGGATTACAGAGGGAAGATGGTTATGTTGAATTTTTGGGCATCATGGTGTCCACCTTGTAGACAGGAAATGCCAGATATGAAACGACTACAGGAAGAAAATGATGATTTAGTAATATTTGCAGTAAATGTAAAAGAAGAAAAGTCTAAGGTTGAAAGCTTTATAGAAGAGGGCGGTTATGGTTTTGAAGTAGCCTTAGATCCTGAAGGGGAAATAGCTGCCATCTATTTAGTAAGTGCCTTTCCAACTTCTTATTTCATTGACAAGGAAGGGATTCTCTTAGGTGGTGTTCCTGGAATGCTTGAATATCCACAAATGGTGCAAATATTAGAGGGCATAAGGGAAGAACAATAATGAAACCATTTTTTTTACGGTATAAATCAATAACTATTACCTGGTATATGTTGTTTCTTGTATTAGCTTTAGGGATAAGTTATTTGCTTTTTAAAATATTATCTAGAAAATTAGATGAAGACCATAGAAAAAAACTAGATGATATGTTTTTCTATGTAACTTTATTTGGATTTATTGGAGCTAGGCTTAGTTATGTATTATTTAACCTGAGTTCATTCAAGGGTAAAATAATGGCTATAATTAAACCATCCCAGTATAATCTTTCATTGGTTGGAGGAGTCCTAGTAGCTTTAGGAGTCTTATATTTATTATCTAGAAAGTATAAAATGGATTTGGATAAATCCTTAAATATGCTTTTACTTCCATTTTATATAGGCATGTCCATTGGGGTATGGCACTTTCATTTTAATATATTTTTATCACCTATGGCCGGTATAAAAATGGGGACCTTATATTTATCCTTATTATTTTTAATAGGCTTGATATTAGAGTTAACTTTAGGTAAGAAGTTTAAAAATAAATATGTAAGTTTAATAATTTTAGGGGCTGTTCTTTTTATTTATAAGATAATATAGTTAATATAAAATAAAAGGTGTAAAGCAAAGTGATAAACATACTATATAGTGTAGTTATAACTTTGCTTTTTTT
>CAZWTU010000090.1:1327-6405 GCA_964637035.1 uncultured Tissierellaceae bacterium | reverse complement strand
ATCTATAAAGACTAGCCTATACGGCTAGGGTAAAGGTCTATTTCTTTTGATATAATATTATCAACATCCATCCTATTAGAAAGTAATAGGCATTTATGCAAAGGTGAAATCTATATATTGAGAGGTATATGATATGAAAAAAATTGCTTTAATAACTAAAAACAAAATACTTGCGGAAAGTCTTAATTCAGCAGTAAAGGGCATTCCTAATCTAAAATTTGAACTTTCCTTATTATTAAACTCCAGCCAAGCCTTACTTGATGCACAAATACTTGAGATTGATGTTGCCATGATTGATATGAGTTTTATGGATATTGTGGGTTATAATTTATCAGGGGAAAGGATTGAATTAGCATTTTTTGCAAAATTAAATGAGACTTTGCCTAATTGTCAATTTTTATTGCTTGTATCACAAGATGACAAGGTAAATAGGAATATAGCAATACAAGCAAAGCAAAATAAAATTGTTGATGACTATGTCTTTTATGACGCTTCTTTGAAATATTTGTTAGCAAAGTTAAAATCATATGGATAAATATACCAAATTATATTTAATTATGATATAATGTTAATACATTAACGTGATATGGTTTTAGTGATTTTAAAGGAGTTATTTTTGTGAAAACCTACCTTTGCAGCAAAAAAAAGTCTTTAATTATATTAATCCTCTTATTTATAATTTTTATAAGCACAAGTAGCTTTTCCAATTGGTCAAATCAAACAACGGCTAATACTATTATGTGTAATTCGGATGATTATTCTCTTTATCCGGGAGCCATAAAGGAGATGCTAGCAACTTTTAATATTGACCAGTCTGAGAGCAAACCATACTATATTCTAAATGATGGTGGAATAACAGAAGCCTTTGATACCCAAGCAATAGGCGCTCTTGAAGCGGGAATTGCTAAGTATTGGTATCCCCAGTATCTGGCTACAGTTGTTATTGGTGTAGACCGTGATCAAACAGATATCCAAGTGACTAGTTGGGATGATTTGTTTGCAGCACAAGAAGAGGTGGGAATCTCTGATACACCAGAAAACTTACAAATGTTAACAGCTGCCATGTCCTATGGTCTAGAGGGTGAAAACTACACCCTAACAAAAACAATTCAAGTCCTATCATCGCTTTATGACAATAATCATCTTAAAGTCAATTCATTTGAGTCCCCAATTATTATTTGTTACGACTATCAAGCAGCTAGCCTAATAGAAGAGGGAAGAAATATTGAAATCATAATACCAGAAGATGGAACATATACATATGAAAAAGGTCTGCTCTCAAATGAAAAACTTAATTTTCAAGGGGATGTAGATAAGTTATTGATTGGAGCTAATTTACGCTTATTAGATGGCCAGGGCAATCCTGCTTTATACCCAGATGAAATCCAATACAGGCCTGGAATTAGGGTAAATGATTATGAATATTTTGCAAAATTCACTGAAAATGTGGAGTCTAAAATTGAAAGAAGAGTTTTTGATTCTAGACTATATATGTCTATTGATAATCGGGAACATATCTTCTTCGCTTTAATTTATATTATTGTAGTTACTATTTGGGAGGCAGCACTATTACATAGGACCATTCAAAAAGGTGTATCCTATGCTGCTTTTTTTACTGGTATAGTTTTAATTGGATGGATTTTGGTCCGCCTAATAAAATACCAAGTTGAAGCAATTCCGACTCTTGGCCGGTATTTATGGTATTCATTTTATATTTTCCAATTGTCCTTGCCACTAGTTTTATTGTGGATGGCCTGGGCAATAGACAAACCAGAAAATCAAATTTTCCCTCCAAAATGGTGGAGGATGATTGGAATTCTAGTTGGGATTTTAATAATTTTTGTATTTACAAATGACCTTCATGGATTTGTATTGGACTTAGATTTAACTAGGCCAGATTGGGGAAGTAATTATAGTTACGGCTTTGGATATTACATAATACTTTTTGTATGTGGGATAAACCTATTTACATTTTTTGCAATATTAGTGCAAAAGAGTATAAAAAATGCAAGGAAAAAATCTTTTATTTTTCCAATAGGAATTTTTGTCTTATTTATTATTTATAATTACAAATATATAACTCGGGATCCTTTTGTATATCAAACTGACCTTACAATAATAACAGGTGTTTTCACAATGCTTATGTTTGAATCCTGTATATGGTCAGGGCTGATTCCGGTAAATACCAAATACATTGATATTTTCACACGGTCACCACTTAAGATGCAAATTATAAATAAGGATAGTGTAGTGGAAATTGCGTCTACATCATCAAGACCGCTGGATAAGGAACTTCTTGATAAGCTTATAGCTTCCTCACCTATGCCCCTTTGGCAAGATAATTTTTTAATATTTGCTAATCCAATTCCGGGGGGCTATGCAGTATGGGAGGAAGATGTTAGCAAACTCTACCAGCTAAATAGAGAAGTTCAAGAATCCACTCAAATGTTAATTGAAGCTAATGCTATCCTTGCAGAGGAAGAAAAAATCAAGCGAACAATCAGCCATAGAAGTGTAAAAAAAGACCTTATGGACCAACTAGAAGGGGAGATAGCAGAAAGTTTAAAACTCCTATCAGCTATGATAGAGAAATTACCTAGGTCAGAAAATCATCCCAGAGAAACCACAAGTATTGCCCTATTACTTTGCTATATAAAGCGTCGTTGCAATTTCTTTTTTCAAGAAAAAGAAAAAGAAACTATAGATATTAATGAATTGATCCTTTATATAGATGAGCTTTCTGAAATAACACACTACTATAATGTTCAAATTGTAACTTTAAATGAAATAAAGGGACAACTACCTATTAGATATGCTACCTTATTTTACGATTTCTCTTATTTAATGGCTGATTTGGCAGTTAATAAAAAGCTTTCCTATAGCATTCAAAATATTGAAATCAAAGATGAGTTCTTTAAAATGGGATTTCTCGCATCAAAAGATTTAGGAGGATTCCAAATAGATACTAGATTTGTAGCTGCCATTGAAGGGGTTAAAGGTAAGATTACCATAAAAAAGTTGGAGGATACAATTGGCATTAGTATTTCTTTTCCGAAAGGTGGGGGTAGATATGATTAAGTTCTACATTTTTCCATGGATAGTCCATATTTTTGTAATTGCTATATTGGGAATTTGTGTTTTAAGTCAAACCTTGGCATTCTTGCTTAACTTTTTCCGTTATGGCATAGACACAAGCAGAAGATTTAAGAATTTATTTGAAGGACTAATACTATTTGAAATTATTGTATTCTCATTATTATATGGTCAGATGCTAAATGGATATAAGAATGGTTTTCTGGTCCCCACTGGATACGTAAATATTCGAATCATAATATTTTTATCCATTTTAATTTTCGCATCCATTGCTTTTGTTCATAAAAAAGATTTATTAATTTTTAGTTTAATACCGGCAGCATCAATATCTTTACCAATGATGGAGAATATCTTTAAAAGTCTTTACCCTTACTTATTTGTTGGAGGCTTGATCTTCTTTTTAATAAGAAGTATAAAGATATGTATAAATAGCATTACTGGAATTAGGACAAATGTCACAGCTTTTTCTGTTCCATATGGACTAGATACCCTGCACACTGGAGTATTATTTTCAGAAAATGACGGCCACACCCTCCTTACAAATTACCAAATGCACAATCTTATGTTTGCACTTACAGGTAAGATTTATCGTAATTCTAAGGAGTTTTATGATGTCCTTCTTTCAGATGAAAAGCAATCAAGATATAAAAAGGCAAAACTGGATGGACAAACAGTTTACATTTTAAAAGATGGGAGTGCTTGGATATTTACAAAAACAGATATTTCTTTTCGAATGAAAAAATATATTCATATATCTGCTGCAGATGTAAGCAAGGTCTGGACATTGACTGCTAAGTTGCAAGGTCAAGAAGAAGAGTTAAGGCATAAGAGTGATGAATTAAAGAAAACGATAGCAAATTTGCATACATTAAGCAAAAAAAGAGAAATTGATAAAGCCAAGATGCGAGCCCATGATATTTTAGGCCAACGGCTAACTGTTTTACTTAGGATAATTCAAAATGAAAACATAATAGACAATGACCTACTAAAGTCATTATCTAAAGGACTCTTAGCCGAACTTAAGGTGGAAAATAGTGAAATCCAACCATATGATGAAGTAAAAAGAATTCAAAAAGTTTTTAAGGATATTGGCATAAGCATTGAATTTGAAGGTCTACTTCCAGATAATAATCCGCAAGCCTCTTTATTTGTTGACATAATAAGGGAAAGTTGTACAAATGCTGTTCGCCATGCCTTGGCCACACAAATAAATATAAAGGCTCAAGCAAAAGAAGATGAATACCAGCTAACAATAAACAATAATGGTTATAGGCCAATGGCCCCAATTACCCCAGGCAATGGAATCAAGACAATGACAAAAAAGGTATCCGCCCAAGGTGGTAATTTAAATATCAAACACAGTCCAATCTTTACATTGTCTGTAGTCTTACCGGGAGGTGAGTATTTTGAATAGGGTATTAATAGTAGACGATCATGAGTCCATGTCAGATTCCTTATTTCAGGCATTGAAAACTACCAATGACTTTATAGTGGTAGGAAGCCTGAAATCTGCTTTACATGTAGAAATATATTGCATGAAACTTAAACCAGATTTGGTATTTATGGATGTTTGTACTGAAGGAGATGCATCAGGCCTTGATGCAACAAAAATCATTAGGGAAAGATATCCAAACATTAAAATAATAGTAATGTCAGGTTTTGACGAGGTCACTTATGCACCTAGGGCTAAAGAAGCAGGTGCACATGCCTTTATTTATAAAAGTAAAAGTTTAGATTATTTTGTTGAGGTAGCTCAAGGAGTCATGGAAGGAAAATACTACTTTCCAGAGCCAAAAACTATACCCACCCATATGTATGAAGATCCTTTGACAGAAAGGGAAATGGAAGTACTCAGACTTGTATGTAAGCATATGACAAACAAAGAAATTGCTGATGAACTTTTTATATCTGAACACACTGTCAAGTACCATAAGTCTAATATGTTGGCTAAAACAGGCTATAAGAAAACAATAGACCTTGCATTT
>CAZWTU010000090.1:0-1227 GCA_964637035.1 uncultured Tissierellaceae bacterium | reverse complement strand
CTAGCCGCTAGGGCTAGGTACAGAATGGAAAATAGTGGATATAATTAAAATATATAATGATATATCCTTGCTTTATAAAAAATACTTGTAATATAAAAATATTAAGGAGGAGAGTAAAAGATGAAAAGATTTAGGAAAAGCATATCAACTTTGTTAGTTATCATAATGATTTTATCAATAAGCATGACAGCATTTGCAGGTTTTAAGGATACTAAGACCCATTGGGCTAACAAGGAGATTAGTTATTTTGCAGAAAAAGAAATATTAAATGGATATCCGGATGGAACATTTAAGCCTGAGAATAAGGTAACTAAAGCAGAAATTTACAAAATCATCAATAAGGTTATGGGATATAGCCAGGAAGCAGAAATAAACTTTTCAGATGTAAAACAAGAACATTGGTTTTACTCTGAAGTTCAAAAAGGGGTTAAAGAGGGATATATCACAAGTAAATCGGGCAGTAAACTAGAACCAAATACTCCAGCAACAAGAGAAGAAGTGGCAACAATTATTGGAATTGCTTTTAATTTACCAAAGGACAAATCAGATTCAGCAAAGGAGTTTACAGATCAAAAGAAGATTTCAGACAAAGCCAAAGGCTATATAAGTATATTAAAAGATGGCGACTATATAGCAGGCTATCCAGATGGCAGTTTTAAACCAGATGGTTCTATAAAAAGATCTGAAGTTTCAAAGATGGTAAATAATATTACTGGAGAAATTGTAAACAAAGCTAGTGTAGTATCAAAAGATATAGAAGGAAATATTTTAGTTAACTCAGATGGTGTTACCTTAAAAGATATGGTGGTAAATGGCAATATATATTTAAGCAAAGGAGTAGGTAAAGGAACATTATATTTAAACAATGTAAAGGTTAAAGGTCAGATTATCAACTTAAGTGACCAAGGTAAGATTTCAAAAGATGAAACACCAGTAAAATCCATAAAAATTATAAGTGAAAACAATGCAAGTAAAATCACTAAAAGTCAAGGAAGTCTTCAGCTTTCAGTAAAGGCAGAACCTAAAGAGGCAACAAACAAAACAGTGAAATGGTTAGTCACAGAAACAGATGGTAGGCCTACAGATAAGGCTAAAATAGACGGACAAGGTCTTTTAACAGGCCTTCAAAATGGAAAGGTAAAAGTAAAAGCTACATTAATAAGCATACCAACTATTAGTGATGAAATCACAATAGAAATAAGCAATCAATTATCAGAATCCACAATT
>CAZWTU010000089.1:0-6692 GCA_964637035.1 uncultured Tissierellaceae bacterium | reverse complement strand
AGGGACAATCTTAACAAGATGATAGCTGATAAAGTCTTAGTACAAGATGATAACAAGTGTTTTTATATATATAGGCAAACCATGGATGGAAGAGAGCAAATAGGACTAGTAGGAGTAGCGTCTATTGATGACTATATGGATGATACAATTAAAAAACATGAATTTACTAGGGCAGATAAAGAAAAAGATAGGATTAATCATGTTGACTATACTAATGCTAATACTGGACCTATATTTTTAACTTATAGGTCAGATGAAGAAATAAATAAGATAACAAGAGAATTTATGGCTGACAATAAGCCAGTTTATGATTTTGTATCTGATGATAATATTAGCCATACAGTTTGGGTTATTGACAATGAAGATACAAACAAAAGGATTTCTAAGATATTTGAAGCTATGGAGTCTTTATATATAGCAGATGGACACCACAGATCAGCTTCAGCCGCAAGAGTAGGACAAATGAGAAGAGAAGAATTTCCAAACTATGATGGGACAGAGGAATTTAACTTTTTCCTATCTGTATTATTCCCTGATGAGCAACTTCACATTATGGACTATAACAGAGTAGTAGAAGATCTAAATGGCAATTCAGAAAGAGAATTTATGGGAAAAGTCTTAGATAAATTTGATATAGAATTATATGAAGAGAATGAACCATATAAACCTGAAGAAAGATATACTTATGGAATGTATTTAAATAAAAAATGGTACAAATTAAAAGCTAAGGATGGTACTTTTGATCCAAATGATCCAGTAGATAGATTAGATATATCAGTGCTTCAAAATAATTTATTAGATCCTATTTTAGGGATTGAAGATCCTAGAACAAATGATAGAATAGATTTTATTGGTGGAATAAGAGGGCTAGAGGAATTGGAGCGAAGGGTTGAAGAGGGAATGGCTGTAGCTTTTTCATTGCATCCAACAAGTATTGAAGATTTAATTGCAATAGCAGATGCAGGCCAAGTAATGCCACCAAAATCAACATGGTTTGAACCTAAACTAAGAAGTGGATTGTTTATAAACAAATTAGGAAAATAAAACTTAAAATTCTATATAAACAAAGGACCCGGAGAATTATCCAGGTCCTTTGTTTATTCATTAAATTCTAAATTCAACAAAATGCGCTTATATATCCTCAGAGATTCTTACCACTTATCTAGATATATCTACCACTTAGGTAAAAAGTATATACATTTTCTATTTTACTTATATAATAAGGGTAAGAAGTGTAGGAAAGGAGGATTTATGAAAATAAAAATTGAAATAGATAAGAGTATAAAAAGAAAAGAAATAATAATAAGGACTGATAAGCTGACACAAGAAATATTAGAATTAGAAAACACTATTAACTCTATATTGAAGAGGAAAGAAGAAATAGTATTTTTTAAAGATGAGACAGAATATTTTATAAAACTTAAAAACCTTTTATTTTTTGAAACAGAAGGAAACGAGATACATGGTCATACAAGGGATAATATGTATATGGTCAAATATAAACTGTATGAACTAGAAGAAATCCTCCCTACTTATTTCACCAGAATATCTAAATCCACAATAGTAAATTTAAAAGAGATTTCATCTATAAAGAGAAGTTTAGGATCTGTTTCTACTATTACATTTTACAAGAGTCACAAGATAAACTATGTATCTAGGCATTATTACAAAATATTTAAGGAAAAATTAGAGGAGGTAAAAATATGAAAAAAATTAACAAAATCCTATTAGGTATAATTCTTATCTTAATAGCTCTGGTAATATTTTTACAAGATAGTAGATATTACTACTTGCTACCATCTTTGGGAAACTGGAGCATTTTAGCATTAATAATTGCTGGAATCCTAATATATTGGTCTATAAAAAATTTAATAAAAAAGAATTTCATGAATTCCAGTTTTTTTATAACCGTATTTGTATTGCTAAACAAGGGAAACCTAAATATAGGAAATATAAGTAACTGGAAAATTATACTAATTGGATTCCTAGTAGGTGCTGGTCTAAGCCTAGTATTTAATGGCAAGGGTACAAACATTAACTTTACAGTCAACTCATTTGGCAAGGAATACTCAGGAAAAAAAAAGATAGCTAGGTTTTCAGCCGATGATAACTTTATAAAGATAGAAAAAGTATTTGGAAGTTCAGTAGAATATATTGAACCTATGGACTTATCAGGGGGGGATATTGAGGTAGTTTTTAGCAATTTATCTCTCTATCTAGACAAGGTGGACCCTATAGATAATACGGTTAACCTTGAACTTTCATCTGTTTTTTCCTCCTTTAGCCTATATATCCCTAAGGATTGGAAGCTAGTTACAGACACAAGCCTTGTAGGTGCAAATATAACTGAACATAATTATGATTCAAGTGTAGAAAAGACAAAAACCTTAAGGTTAAGAGGGGAAGGAGTATTCTCCAGTATAAAAATTTACTATATATAGGCAAAAAAATAGGCATAAAAAAAGCTACAGGAATTCCTGTAGCTTTTTAAATTATTTTATTTTTGCTAAATTATATAAGGTCTTAACCGGAACTCCAGTGGCACCCTTAGGCAAATATCCTATTCCCTTGTCCACAAAAGCAGGTCCAGCTATATCTAAATGAACCCAAGGAACATCATTTACAAACTCACCTAAGAAAAGTCCAGCAGTTATGGAGCCAGCTCCACCTGTTGTAGTATTCTTTAAGTCTGCAATATCAGCCTTAATAGCTTCCTTGTATTCATCATCTGTAGGGAATTGCCAGGTAGGTTCACCTGCCAGCCTAGAAGCTTCTAAGACCTGGTCCATTAATTCTTGATTGTTAGTTACGGCACCTGTGTTTACACTACCTAAAGCAACAACACATGCACCTGTAAGTGTAGCTATATCAACTATCTTATCCGCCTTTACCACAGTAGCAGCATAATAAAGGGAATCTGCTAAAGTTACTCTACCTTCTGCATCTGTATTTAGTATTTCAATAGTCTTTCCAGACATAGAGCCTATTACATCTCCAGGTTTATAGGCTTCACCAGAAATTAAGTTTTCACAGGCAGCTACTATCCCTACTACATTTCTCTCTACTTTAGACAAGGCAATAGACTTCATAGCACCTATAACTGAAGCAGAACCAGCCATATCACATTTCATAGTTACCATTCCAGCCCCAGATTTGATAGAATATCCACCAGAGTCATAAGTAAGTCCCTTACCCACAAGGGCTAGTTTTTCTTCTGAGGAAGAATCTCCCTTCCAATTCATTATTATAAATTGAGCTTCATTAGCTGACCCCTTAGATACAGATAAGAAAGCCTCCATTCCAAGCTCACTTATTTTATCCCTACCAAAGACTTCTACTTCCACCCCTAAACCCTCTAGCTCGTTTTTAGCCCTATTGGCTAGCTCTTTAGGCGTCATTACCATAGGAGGCTCATTTACTAAGTCCCTAGCTAAGAATATGCCATCAATAATGTTTTTTCCTTCTTTGATTGCACCTTCTACCTCTTCTTTTTTATTATCTTCTACATGAAAATAAAATTCTTCTAAAGTAATTTTCAATTTTTTCTCAGATAAATATTTCTCAAAGCCATATTCAGATTGTAAAAGTCCTTCAACTATAGCTAGTGTGGAATCATAATAAGAAAGACCTTCAAATTCCTCAAGGACAAGTTTAGCAGATTTGAGCTTTAGACCGTTTAACTTTTTCCCAACACTATGGAAGGCTTTTCTTAAATTATTAAGACAAAGCTTGTCCTTTTCACCTAAACCTAAAAATATAATATTATCTCCCCTTGGGGCAACATCGCTATAAACTTCTCCCACATTCCCTTTAAATAAATCCCCATCTTTAAGATATTCAAATAAATCTTTTCCTTTATTTGACTGCTTAGTATCTTTAAAGACAGGGAGAATTTCTACTTGACCGCCTTTACCAACTAATAAATTCAATAAAAACACCTCTTTTTCATATATTTATATATAATTATATCAAAGATAAGTATAAAGTGAAAGTATATGTATTATAATCGTTGCATAAATATAATATATATAGTATTATATAGTTTATTGGGGTGAGTAACTCAGTTGGGAGAGTGTTTGCTCGACAAGCAAAAAGTCGTAGGTTCGAGTCCTATCTCGCCCACCAAGAAATACAGTTATGGGGGGAATAATATGAATCCTAAACTAAAAAAAACAGTAGTATATTTAATAGTATTATCTTTTTTAATATCTGTAATGATACCTATAATAAATTTAATAGTAGTATAAAAATACCAGTAGATAATTCTTCTGGTATTTTTTATGATATAATATCCTCAAGATAAAATAGGAGGGAAATCTAAATGAAAAAAAACATATTGACTATAATTCTAATATTAATATTACTAATGTCCATATCAACCTCTATAGTATTTGGGGAGGAAGAATTTCCTGAACCTTTAATGGAAAAGGCAAGGGTATTAGAAGCAGGACAAGCAGAATATGGGGAAGACCTATATGAAGAGTTTCAAATGCAAAAAGTAAAGCTAGAAATACTTAGTGGAGAATATAAGGGAGAAATTTTAAATATAGATAACCATTTGTCAGACAATGAGGCTTATAATATTTTTGTAAAAAAGGGCGAGAATGTTGTAGTTGTGATTGAAGAATATGAAGATGGATATGATGTATATATAGCGGATTATTATAGGTCTAATTATTTATTGTATTTAGTAATATTGGCTATGATACTGGTCCTAACAATAGGCAGATTTAAGGGATTAAAAGCCATTATTTCCCTATCATTAACTGTGGCTGCAATAATATACATCCTATTACCTCAGGTACTAAAAGGAGCACAACCTATACCAATATCCATAATGATATCCATAGGAGTTACAGTTATAACTATATTTTTAGTAGGAGGCATAAACAATAAAAGCCTATCAGCCATACTAGGTACATCCTTTGGGGTTGTAATAGCAGGAATTATATCCTATATTGTAGGAACTAAGGCACATTTAACAGGCCTTAGTGCAGAAGAGGCCACTATGTTACTTTATATTCCTCAAGAAGTAAGCTTCAATTTTACAAGTTTACTTTTCTCAGGGATTATACTGGGTTCTTTGGGAGCTGTAATGGATGTGGGAATGTCGATATCATCTTCCATAGATGAGATTTACAATGCTAATCCAGATATGTCTATGAAATCCTTATTTAATTCAGGAATGAATGTAGGAAAGGATATAATGGGTACAATGATTAATACACTAATCTTGGCCTATGCAGGAACTTCTATCCCTATTTTATTAGTATTTATGGCTTACGAAACATCTCTTACAAAGATTTTAAACTTAGATGTAATAGCAACAGAAATAGTAAGGTCTCTATCAGGAAGTATAGGCTTGATACTTACTATACCTATAACAGCTTTAATAGCCAGTTTTTTATTAAAGAGACCAAACAAGAGAAACAACAAAGGAGAGATTAACCATGGATAAAGGAGTAATATTATCCCTCGGACTTACAACTATAGTAGGTTTAACAATGGGATTGGGTAGTATAGTTTCTTTTTTCAGAAATGAATCCAATAAAAGATTTTTTTCATTATCCTTAAGTTTTGCAGCAGGAATAATGATATATGTATCCTTTATGGCAATTTTGCCAGAAGGTAGCGACCTATTAGTGGAGACTTTAGGAAGTGTTGGAAAGTTTGTAGCACTGGCAGGATTTTTTGGTGGGATGGCAGCTATAGCCTTAATAGAAAAATGGGTTCACAAGCATGGTGGACACCACCACGGTGAACTTCATGATGACCATGGACATGGGGAGAAAAAGGATCCACACTTATCTCAGCTTGGCTTAATGTCGGCCATAGCCATAGCCATACATAACCTACCAGAAGGCTTAGCCATATTTACGGCTGGTGTAAAAGATATATCCTTAGCCATACCAATAGCCCTAGCGGTTATACTCCATAATATTCCCCTAGGCATAGCAATATCCGTACCTATTTATCACTCTACAGGAAGTAAAAAGAAGGCATTTTTATATACGACTCTTGTAGGACTCTTTCAACCTTTAGGTGGGATTATAGGTTATCTACTATTTTCAAACCTACCTACAGATTTATTTTTTGGAGTATTATTTACTATAGTTGCAGGCATAATGATATTTGTTTCCTTTGATGAACTTTTACCTTTATCACAAAAAGATGAAGATCATCACATTTGCGTCTATGGAGCAATTGCAGGCATGCTAGTCATGGCATTATCTTTAAGTTTATTCCACCATGGACATTAATAATAAACTTCCAATATCTAGGTATATACCCCTTAAGACTTGTCAATAATATTGATAATAGCTTGGGGGTGTTTTTATGTTAAAATTTAGAAATACAAGAGATGAAAAAGCAGAAATAATAGAAGATATAAAATTAGCCAAGGCAAAGTGGCTAGAAAAAGAAAATCTTTTTCAAGAAATCACAGAGCCTGAATTAGTAGATTTTGCAATCTATGAACTAGAAGCCTCAAAGATTAAGTATATGTATTTGCTCAGGAAACTAAAAAAAAATAAGGGCCAGTCTAAGATTGTGTAATATAATCTGGATTCCTCCTATATTTATAGTATAATAGGGTAAGTATAATAATTATAGGAGGAATTTCTTATGGGCTTAAGTACTATTGTTTATTATGGAATAGGTTTGTTATTATTATATATTTTAGGGATTATTTT
>CAZWTU010000088.1:0-6704 GCA_964637035.1 uncultured Tissierellaceae bacterium | reverse complement strand
TAATATTATCTATTGCATATTTCATAATATCCCTTCCTATTGGTGCTGCTGCACTGCCTCCTGTTGCCCCTTCTTCTTCTAACACTATAGCTACTGCCACCTTAGGGCTATCTGCTGGTGCAAAACCAATAAACCAGGCATGGTTTTTATTTGATTGGTTTTCTGCAGTACCTGTTTTCCCAGCAACTTTTACATTCTTTATTCTTGCATTTTTTCCTGTACCTTCTTCTACTACTTTAACCATCATTTCCTTTATTTTTTCTGCTGTAAAAGGATCTGTTCCATTGCTTAATATTTCTACATTTCTATTGTCTCTAACTCTTCCGCTTGTGTAAATTGTTTCTTTTACTAATCTTGGTCTAACAATATCCCCATTGTTTCCTATGCCTCCTGCTAACAATGCCATGTTTAATGGTGTTACAGTCACTTTACCTTGACCTATGGCAGAAGCTGCAATATCAGTTTTACCTAGGTTGTCTTTGTAGGGGAATCTAGATATATTAACAGGTAAATCAAATTTAATGTTTTTATTGATTAAAAACTTTTCAGCAATTTCTCCTATTTTATCCTTGCCTATTAGGATTGATTTGTCTGCAAAGTAGGTATTGCAGGAATTTATTATTGCTTTCTCTAAATTTATTTGACCGTGACCATTTTTCTTAGCATCCTTAAAGTTATA
This sequence comes from uncultured Tissierellaceae bacterium, assembly GCA_964637035.1. Lineage (GTDB taxonomy): Bacteria > Bacillota > Clostridia > Tissierellales > Tissierellaceae > CAZMMV01. The sequence goes on along the minus strand of CAZWTU010000088.1, from coordinate 6,025 downwards.
TCCATCTATTGTAGTATGGCCTATACAGTCATAGCTTTCATCTTCTTCTGGGGTCCCTACTAGGCCTATGGCTGTTATGAGTTTGAATATTGACCCTGGAGGATAGAGACCTTGGGTAGCCCTGTTTAGAAGGGGACTGGTTGGGTCTTCTGATATGTTTTTCCAATCTTCCCTCAGTTTAGAGCTATCAAAGTCAGGCATACTTACCATGGCATATATTTCCCCTGTAATTGGATTTAAAGCTACTATTGATCCTTTTTTACCCTTTAGTAATTCTCTAGCTTTAGCTTGTAATCCATGGTCCAGGGTTAATTTTATATCATTACCTATCTTATTTGAATATACTATATTTTTGATTTCATTTAATGCATCATTTTCACTTATATCTAAGAGTGTATTATTATATTTAAGTTCTAAGCCTGTCTTTCCGTATTCACGGTAACTATAGCCTATTATATGACTATACAATCTTCCATAATTATAATGTCTCTCGTAGCTTTCCCCTTGCTTTTCGCTAAAGGCTAAAACCTTTCCATTTCTATCAAGTATGGAACCCCTTAAGGTGGATTTTTCATTTATCCATAGTCTTTTATTATAGCTATTATCTTTTATTTTCTCTGCCTTAAATATTTGAAAATAACTCATATAGACTACAAGACTTATAAATAATAGGCAAAATCCTATTAATACTAGTATTATTCTCTTATTTTCCTTCCCCATTATATACCTCCTTGGAGCTTATTTCCTCTGAACAAGCTTGAAGTATTCCCAAGGCAATAAAGCTTGTAAGCATTGAACTACCTCCATAACTTATAAATGGCAATGTAATCCCTGTAAGAGGTATAATCCTTAGTACCCCTCCTAATATTATAAAACATTGGATACCAAATAGGCTACTTATACCTATGGCAAGAATTTTATAGAAAGTATTATCTTGACCCATAGCTATTTTAAAACCCCTATAGACTAAAATCATAAATAGCATTATAACTCCAATTCCCATAAATATTCCCATTTCTTCACATATGGCTGAGAATATAAAATCTGTATACACTACAGGAATAAATTCTGGATGGCCTAGTCCCAAGCCTGTGCCAAAAAAACCACCTTCTGCCATGGCAAATAGGGATTGAGTTATTTGATAACCCTGTCTTTCTATATATTTCCAGGGATTTATCCATGCTTGAAATCTTATTTTTACGTGGTCAAATATCATATATCCTAATAGGCCACTTGTTGTAAATAAGCCTATATTGTATAGGATAAGTTTTCTGTTTTTCTCATAGATAAATTGTATTACAATAAAGACAGCATAAAACACCAAGGCTGTACCTAGGTCTTTTTGTAGAAATAATAATAGGATAAAGCTATAGAGTATTGCCATTAAATAATAGGATGAATACTTTATATTTTCCCATTTATCTTTATTGGAATAATAGGCGGCTAATATAAAGACTAGAATTATTTTTATTATCTCTGCTGGTTGAATTGTTATTATGTTTTTTATTTCAATCCAGTTTATGGCTCCCCCTTTTCTTGTCCCCAAGACAAAGGTGATTATAAACAAACCATAGGATAGAAAAAGATATAGGTAAATTCCATTTTCCCATCCCTTAATATGTTTCATAATAAAGTAGCTTAGGAAAAACAGGATAATACCTATACTTATCCATACAAGTTGTTTAACCCCTAATTTTTCATCTATCCTATATATCATTACTACCCCTATGGATAATAGCATTGTAACTATTAAAAATATATAATTATCTCCAAAGGATACTTTATTGAGTATGTAATTTGATAAATAAATAATAAGAACTAAGCCAACACCAGTCATAATTACATATTCATTTATGTTTTTTCCTTGGTTAATAAATAGCAAGGAAAGTGCTAGTACCTGAAAAATAAATAATAAGTTTCTTGGAGATTTCTTTGAAAATAATTTTCTTAACATTTAATCATCACCTGTTTTTCTTTATAAATAGGAATTCTATTTTACCAACTCTGATGATATCACGGTTTTGCAATCTAACTATATCAAATATTTTATCTCTGTTTAAATAGGTACCATTTGCACTATTTAAATCTTCTAGGAAGTATTCTCCTTCATCTTCTATAATTTTAAAATGTCTTTTTGATACAAAGGGGTCCTTTACAACTATATCATTGTCCCTATGTCTTCCCAATCTAATCTCCTTATCAATTATGTAATGTTCTTTTATTTTAAATGACAGACTGTCCCTATTGTTTATAAGTTTTAAATAGGATTCATCTTCCAATATTACTCCTTCCATGCCCCTTATGTCTAAATATATCATTCTAATAATGGAAAATATAAATAAATATATTATAACTATGAATATGTATTTTAAAAATATAGCTAAAAGATTATACATAAAAATCCCCTTCCAAAATACTGTCTATATATTAATATTAACATATACTTATGGCCTTGTGTATTTATTTTATATTATATATGTTTTTATGTTTGCCTAAATCTTATTATATAGACTTAAAAATACCATAATTAACCTTTGATAGGTATAATTATGGTATTTTTATATGAAAAAATTAATTAATGATCATTATCTTAAAAACCCTACTTAATTAATATATGTATGGTTATAATCTAACAATGAATAGCTATTCCTATTGGTGTAATTAGGAAAGGATCCTGAGGCTTAAAAACTGGTATGCCTAGATTTTGCTCTATAATATTTTCAATTCCCTTTAAAGAACTAGTACCACCAACTAAATATACCTGGTCAATATCAAAAGCTGCAATATGCTTTTCTATAATTGAAGATACTTTTTCAATTACTGGTGTCACAATCATTAGCACTTCTTTGTTATTCTTTTCATCTTTTTTATATTCTTCTGCTTCTTCTAGGGAAATCCCTTTGTTGCCTGCAAGAACTAAACTAAAATGTCTACCTCCCGAAGGTTCATCAGCAGTATATATAATTTTATTGTCTTTAAAAATAGCTATCCCCGTAGTGCCACCACCTATGTCTACTACTGCACCATTTGCTACTTTAAGAAATGTATTGGCTGCCTCAGGTTCCCCTAGCATATTTGTAACCTCTATGCCGGCTGCTTCAATAACATACTTATGTGTACCGCAATCTTTGGCTTGAGTGCCTGGGGGTATAGCTGTTGCAGCATGGCTTATATTAAAGCCAAGCTCTTCTTCTACTTGGTTTTTTAATTCTTTTACTATATTGACAACCCCTTGGTAATCAACTACTAATCCATCTTTTATTAGGTCACTGGTGGCGACCTTATAAACAAGGGGCTGGTTTTTATCATCTAGAGCCATTAGGACTATATTATAGGTTCCAAGATCTACTCCTAGCTTTATTGTGTGTGGAGAAAGAAGCTTTTCCTTGGCCTGGTAATTTGTTTTCACATTGCCAGTTATCTTGTTAATCCCCTTTAAATTTGTAAGCATTTCATCTAATTGGCCTTTTTTCATAGTATTTCACCATATGTATGACTTGTAAGATTACAGGCATTTGCTTCATCATAATCTATATGCATAGCCAATTTATAATTGTCACTAACACGAATTATAACATCTTTAAAAACAATAGGCCTCTCACTATTAACATTAATATCTACCCTTTGTCCATTTTTAACTTGATAGTGTTTTGCATCACTAGTTTTCATATGAATGTGGTTTTTTGCTACAATTACACTTTTATTAGACTCTATCATATTATTATTTGCCACAATAAAGATGTTTTCTGCGCCTTCCAGATCTCCTGAAAGTCTAATAACTGGTTTTAGGCCTAACTTCCTAGCATCTGTAATAGATATTTCTATTTGGGTATGGTCTCTTGTAGGACCAATAATTGACACATTTTCAATTTCTGACTTGCCTGTTACAAGTTTAATTTTCTCTTGACATAAAAATTCTCCTGGTTGTGAAAGATAATCTTTAGGAGTTAATTTATAGTTCTTTCCAAAAAGTCTTTCCACATCTTTATGGCTTAGATGAGCATGACGGCCAGACGCCTCAATAGGTATTTTATTCGTCTTGTCTCTTGATATATCTTTTTTAATAATATCTGTTTCCAGCAAACTTGTAACGATTTGCCGAACTAATTCTTCATCTATATTTAATTTTTCCATATTTTGTTCCCCCCAACTGGGCTCTTTTTATATATTAATTTTATTCCTCATTATCATCATCAAAACTTCTTATTAAAAAATCTCTGATTTCATTAATTCCTATTCCTGAAGTGCTACTAAGCCTAAATATTTTTTCCGCTCCTGCAAGTTTTAGACTTTTTTCGGCTCTAATTATTTCCTCTTCATCTTTGGCTAAATCTATTTTACTTACTATTCCAAAAACTAATTTCCCATTAAACATAGTAGAAAATGAAGGTGCAAACATACTTTGTTTATCATTACAGGCTTGCATCAAGCCTATAAGATCTGCATCAGCAGAAGTAACGGACAAGGCCCTATAAAGACTCCGGTTTTCCATATATTCTCCAGGTGTATCAATTATGTCATTCATTATTTCTATGCTTTGTGTTTTTTTATATTTGATTGTCATATCATAGAATGCTTGACAAAAAGTTGTTTTCCCACAATAAGTACGTCCTATTAACATTAATCTTTTCATATTAAGTTCTTGTTATCTGAGTAAGAGTAAAATTTAATATATTACCTAGTACAGATAAGACCTCTTTTAATGCCGCTTCAACACTTGATACATCTCCTGTTATAACTAATGACCCACTAAATCTATCAACAAATACTATTTTAACATCTGCTGTCTTTATTGCTACATCTGAGGCAATAATAGAAGCTTCACTAGGTGTGATTGTTAGTATTCCTATAGCATTTTTTTCAATTTCTACTATTCCTAGTTTTTGATATAAATCAGGATTTGGATTTGCTATTAAGTGGGCAAGAGTTACCTGTTTACCTGGTACATACTCTTGAATCATTCTTTGTTTTGTTTCTTCCATTTCTCTACCTCCACCATCTATCTAAAAATTAAAATAAACTATTAAGTAATTCTGCCCTTGGATTAGAAATAACAACTTTACTAATCAACATTCCACTTTCATTAGAAAGCCTTGCACCATTTTCAACTGCCTCAGTCACCGACGCCGTATCACCTGTTAATACTACAAAAGATTTGCCACCTATTCCAGTTCCTAAGCGTATGTCCAATATAGTCACATCTGCGGCTTTTACAGCACTATCAGCACCCATTATAGAAGCTGTTATACTAAAGTATTCAAGTATCCCTACAGCATCCATTTCCCCAGGATAAGTTGATGAATTTATAGCCTTTATAACCTGTGGGTGAACTCTTGGAATTTCCAACTTGTCAACTACATGATGTTGACCAATTCTATCTCCTGCCTCCATTGAAGCTTTTATAGCAGCTACATCTCCAGAAATTAATATATTATATTTACCGGGACAATTTGGTCTTGTAAAAATCAAGTTAACATCTGCCGCTTTTAGCATGGCATCTGTTGCCTCGATACCCTTTGCAATACTATTAAGCTCTAAAAATCCTATTGTCTGTATCATATGTTTATTTCACCTCGTTATTTTCTGATGATGATTTTATCTTCTATTTCAATGATAGTCCCATCTATGCTTGCATGAATATTTGCTCCTAATGTTTTCTGATCACAAAGTCCTATAAGTTGGCCACACTTTACCTTATCACCTAGGGAAACTATTGCTTTCGCTGGAGAACCAACATGCTGTTGTAATGGAATAAATACTTGATCAGGATTATATTCAACCAGTTCATTGACATCTGTATCATAGTATTCTAAAACACCAGCTCTCGAGGCTATTCGCTTGGATGGAATCTTGGTATATTCACGTTCCACACGCTTTTCATATACTTTATCATCTCTTTCATAGCGAATATTTTGTTTTGCGTATTTTTCTTTTAATATTTTATTTACCCTGCATGGTTGTAATTGCATCGGGCATGCATATAGTTCACATATGCCACATTCACAACATATCAATGCTTGTTTTA
>CAZWTU010000087.1:0-6806 GCA_964637035.1 uncultured Tissierellaceae bacterium | reverse complement strand
TTAGGGAAAGAGAGGGGAAAACTTTCTTTTTATATGATTTAAAAGCTGAAACGGTGCTTTTCAGCATTAGGTTATGGTAGAGATTTGTTAGAGACAAATAATTGGAATGGATGCACTGATCTTGAGATATAAACTAGGAAAAACTTTAAGGTTTAAGGAATGGATAACAGGTAAAGAAATAAGAAATGCAATGACAGTATGATAGGTAATTACTGGACAGGGCAGGATTTGATTTACTTCTCTTTTATAGTAATTTCAAGAAATATGGGGGAAGTGTAATATAGTAATAGGGTCTTAATATCATCTTATTTCATGTTTAAATGTGAAAGGATGTATGCTATAATTGTATCAACAAACTTCATATTTATGAAATAAGGAGATGTTTAAATGAAGGTAAATTATAATAACTTGTGGAAATTACTTATAGATAATAATATGAATAAGAAAGATTTAGCTGAAAAGGTGGGATTAGCCCCAGCTACAATTTCAAAAATGGGACGTGGAGAATTTGTCTCAATGGATGTTCTATATAGAATAGGTCAAGTACTTAGGGCTGATTTTGGAGAAATGGTTTCTATGCAACCATTTAAAGTAGAAGATGAAGGTTAAAATTATGGGACAAATAGAGATAAATAAGAAAAATTGTGATATAGAAATTTTGAAAATACTCTTATTAGATAATACAACCAAGAAAAATATAATTTGGGCCACAAATAATTACGAGCATAGAGGAGAAGAATATAACTCACATTTTCCAATTGAAATCAACTTAATCATTGGAACAAATTCAGATGTCATTCAACCACGAGCTTTAAAATCTCTAGAGAACCAAATTTCAAGAACAAAAGATAGGGCTGAAGTCTATACACCAAGTTGGATGTGTAATGAACAAAATAACTTAATTGATAGTGCTTGGTTTGGTCGGGAAAATGTATTCAATCTTAGCTATCAGAAAAGCTGGAAATCGACAAAGAATAAAGTGTTTTTCCCAAATGAAAGTGATAAAAATTGGAGAAACTATATAGATGAAAAACGTTTGGAGATAACATGTGGGGAAGCTCCCTATTTAGTGAGCAGGTATGATACGGTTACTGGAAAAAATATTGAGATTTCTGAAAGAATAGGTCAATTAGATAGAAAATTAAGGATAGTGTCTGAAAATGTAGATGGTGAAGAAGAATGGTTAAAATGGGCAGAAAGAGCTATACAAGCGGTTTATGGGTTTGATTTTCAAGGAGATAGCTTGCTACTTGCAAGGAAAAATATTCTTGCAACTTATGTTGATTACCATAAAGAATTTCTTAATAAATCCCCATTGAAAAATAATCTTAAAAAAATCGCTGAGATTATATCATGGAACATATGGCAAATGGATGGTTTAACGTACACAGTCCCATTTTCAAAAACAAAAGAACGCTTTGAACAACTGGATTTTTTTTCTACAGCTAACAAAGAGGACATAAATTATTCTTTAATAAAGGACTGGCGAACAAATAAAATTATAGAATTTAGAAGTTTGGTGAAAGGGGTAGGAATAGATGGATAGTAGTTATATAAAAAATATTGATATTTTAGACGATATTATTATAGGACGAGTTGAGCCCCATATATATGCTTTTTCAACTAATACAGTACCAAATTATATAAAAGTTGGAGATACCTATAGAGCAGTAACAACTAGACTAAACGAGTGGAAAAGAATTTTCCCAGACCTAAATAAAGAATATGAAGATAAAGCTATAGTCTCAGACTGTATATATTTTAGGGATCACTCTGTTCATAACTTTCTAGAGAAAGACTTAGTTAAATATAGATTGAAAAGATCTGATTTAGAGGATCTTGGTATTTTAGATAAAAATAAATTTAGCAAAGAATTTTTTAAAGACACAAAAAAAGAAGATATTAAAGTAGCCATAGAAGATATTAAAAAAAACTATGAAACAAATTCTGGTAAGTATACATATTATAGCTCTAATAATAAGCTTCCTGAAACTTTCCGTTATAGACGTCAAGATACATGGGAATTGCGACCAAATCAGCAGGAAGTAGTGGAAAATTTTCGAATAGCTTTAGAAAATAATAGAACAAACCTACTTATGTATGCTGTTATGAGATTTGGAAAATCATTTACATCAATGTCTTGTGCTTTAGAAATGAATGCAAAAGTTATATTAGTTGTTTCTGGTAAGGCAGATGTACGAGATGAGTGGAAAAAGACGGTTGAAATACCGGGAAATTTTAAAGATTATATGTTTTTGGACTCTAGGGATTTATTATTAGACTCAGAAGCCATTAAGATGATATTAGCTAAAAATAAGCGGGTTGTTATATTCTTAACTTTACAGGATTTACAAGGTGATGAAATTAAAGAAAAGCATAAAGAGGTTTTTGATAATGAGATAGATTTACTTATTGTAGATGAGACACATTTTGGAGCGAGGGCTGAATTTTTTGGGGCAATACTAAGGGCCAATGACCAAGGTTATGATACAAAGGATTTGAAAAATATAGAAAAGCTAAATGATGAAATCGTAGAAATAAAGAATGCTGAAAAACAATTAAAATTTCTAAAGACAAAAATTAGGCTCCATTTATCTGGTACACCTTATAGAATTCTCATGGGAAGCGAGTTTGAGAAAGAAGACATTATTTCATTTGTACAATTTTCAGATATAGTTAGGGAACAAAAAACATGGGATGAAGAAAATTTAATGAAGGATAATGTAAATGAATGGGACAATCCATACTATGGTTTTCCACAAATGGTGCGTTTTGCATTTACTCCTAATAAATCTTCTATTAAAAAAATGAGAGAGCTAAAGAAACTAGGGATAAGTTTCGCTTTTTCTGCCTTGTTCGAGCCATATTCAATTCAGAAAGATGATAATAATCAAGGACATAAGAAATTTAAGCACGAAAAAGAAATTTTTGATCTTTTGAAAGTAATTGATGGAACTGAGGAAGATGAGAATTTATTTGGTTTTTTAGACTATGAAAAAATTAAAGATGGAAATATGTGTAGGCATATGGTAATGGTATTACCCTATTGTGCTTCATGTGATGCTATGGAATCATTGATTATAAAAAACAAAGGTATGTTTAAGAATTTAAATGATTATGAGATTATTAATATATCTGGTGTAGAAGGTGCTGCAAATTATAAAAAGCCTAAAGATGTTAAAGACACAATTAAGATATTAGAGAGTGAAGGTAAAAAGACTATTACATTGACCGTAAATAGAATGTTAACAGGGAGCACAGTAGAAGAATGGGACACTATGCTTTATTTAAAAGATACATCTTCTCCGCAAGAATATGATCAAGCTATTTTTAGATTACAGAATCAATATATTAGGACTTTGAGTAACGATAAAAACAATACTGATGACCTAATTAAGGAAAATATGAAACCTCAAACCCTCCTTGTAGATTTTGATCCTCATAGATTGTTTATTATGCAAGAACAAAAATCTTTAATTTATAATGTAAACACAGACGAAAGTGGCAACGCTAAGCTTAGAAAAAGAATAGAAGATGAACTTAGGATCTCTCCTATAATTACAATGAATAAAAATAAAATAAAGGAGATAGAAGCCACAGATATTATAGATGCTGTAAGTAAATACAATAATGAAAGAAGTGTTATTGATGAGGTAAAAGATCTTCCCATTGATTTATCAATTTTAGATTACGAAGAAATAAGAAATGAAATAGAAAAACAAGCAGAGTTTGAATCAAAGGGTGGATTGATAATAGAACCGCCTTATAATGAAGGGGATGATTATGACTTTGAAGAAGTTGAAGAAGATGATGATAAAACAACAGAGAAGGATTTAGAAAAAAATAAACAAACCTCACCGGAAGACGAAGATAATAGCTTAGAAAAGAAAATACTAACCTATTATCAGAGGATTTTATTTTATGCATTTTTGACCGATGACCATGTGACTTCATTAGATGATATAACAAATACAATAGAAAAGGAAGAAAATCAAAGAATAGCTAATAATTTATTTTTGGATTCTTATGTATTAGAATTAATAGCAAGTGCAATGGATCCTTTCAAGAGAAATAGCTTGGATTATAAAATAAATAATATATCTAGGCTTGCCAATGATAATTCCTTAACACCACTGGAGCGAGCTACTACTTCTATTAAAAAATTTAACAGAATGTCTGATTCAGAGATAATTACACCCTCAAAAGTTTGTGAAGATATGGTTAGACTTATTCCTGATGATGGTTTTGAAATTATGATAGAGAATGACAAAAAGATTCTTGATATAGCTAGTAAATCTGGTGAGTTTGCTGTAGCTTTTTATAATTACTTGGTTAATAAGCTGGATTTTTCTCAAGATGAAATTTGTAATTTAATTTACTCTATCCCAACATCTTCCATAGCTTATGAGTTTACACGTAAATTTTATAAAATATTAGGATTAAACATTGACAACATAGCAAAAAAATTTAATGCTTATGATTTGGTTAATGAGGAAAATAATGAGATGATTTATGAAGAAATTGTATCAACGTTAACTCAGACCAAGAAATTCAGTAATATTTCATTAAGTAATAATGTAAGGGAAGGTGATGATAGAGTGAAATTTGGAGCTGTAGTAGGAAATCCGCCATATCAAGTAAGTGATGGTGGGGCAGGTGCAAGTGCAAGACCAATTTATCAGCATTTTGTAGAGCTTGCTAAATTATTAGGCTCTACATATCAGAGCTTAATAATTCCAACAAGATGGTTCGCCGGGGGTAAAGGATTAGATAGCTTTAGAGAAAAAATGCTTTCGGATAAAGGGATTAGGGAATTACATGATTTTCTTAGTCCTGAAGATGTGTTTCCTGGGACTAATAATAGAGGTGGAGTTTGCTATTTTATAACAGAACGAGACAAAAAATTTGATAAAACTCGAGTAGTAACATATAAAAACAATGAAGTGATTGCAGATAGAAAAAGGAAACTTAAAACACTGGATATAAATATATTCATAAGAGATTCAATTGGAGGTAACATTATAGAAAAGGTATTTAAAGAGAATTTAGATAAAAATTTATCACAGATTGTTTCTTCTAGAAAACCATTTGGAATTGAGTCAAACATAATAAAAACGGGTAAGTTTAATACTAACTCAAACTTTTTTGAAAGACCGATAAAATGTATTGGTAGAAATAGAGTTGAGGGTTTTATAGAAATGAAAGAAATACTTTCTAACAAGGATTGGATTAACAAATGGAAAGTTTATGTTCCTAGGGCTAACAACATCGGTACAGAGCTTAGTGACGATAACTTAAATGCATTTATTGGTGAACCAGGCTCTATTTGCACAGAGGCATATATAGTTATCGGGGGAAATTTAGACTTAACAAAAGATTCAGCTAGAAATCTTATTAAATATATGCAAACAAAGTTTGCTAGATATTTACACAGTCAAGCAAAAGCAAGTCATGATGCTTCAAGAAAAACATATAGATTTATCCCAATGCAAAATTTCAATGAAGATTCAGATATAGATTGGAATTTAGCCGTGGATGAAATTGACAATCAGTTATTTATGAAATACAAATTAACAAATGAGGAAAAAAATCATATAAGAAGCAGTATTAAAGAAATGTAGAGAACAAATATGATTTATCTAACTTTAATTCAGGATCTAGAAATAAGAATATTAAGAATTGTTTAAAGGCAAATAAACATTTTCAGGATTTAGATTATAAACTTAAACAGTGGAGGGGTTAAATGATTCCAAAATATGATGAAATGATTTTACCTATTTTAAGAATTATTGCAGATGGAAAAGAATATAATAATAGCAAAATAGAAGAAGAGCTAAGTAAAGTTTATGATTTAACCGATGAAGATAGAAAAATGAAACATAAATCAGGAGTAAGGATAGTATATGACAGAATCAGTTGGGCTAAGTCATATATGAAACAAGCTAAATTAATAGAGGTACCTGAGAGAGGAATTTTCAATATTAGTGCTAGAGGGTTAGAGGTTTTAGAAGAAGATATTGATTTAGTTGATAGGGAGTATTTAATGCGGTATCCTGAGTTCAGAGAATTTTTAAATAGGGGTAAAAAGGATAATTTTACAGAAGATAATCTAGAAGAAGTTGATACGGAGGATACACCTTTAGAGACTATAGAAAAATCTATGAAGGAGTTAAATGCATCTTTAGTAGAAGATGTATTAGAAAAGCTAAGAAATATTGACTTTTTTAAATTTGAAGATATTGTCCTAGACCTTTTAATCAAAATGGGTTATGGAGGCTCTAGGGAAGAAGCTAAGCAATCTACTAGTAAAACTCAAGATGGAGGAATAGACGGAATAATTAACGAAGACAGACTAGGATTAGACAGCATATACATCCAGGCAAAAAGATGGAAAGATACTATAGTAGGTAGACCTGAGATTCAAAAATTCTCTGGAGCTTTAGATACTCCGGGAGCAATGAAGGGTATCTTTATAACAACCTCAACTTTTTCAGAATCTGCCGTCCAATATGCTAAGGACTTAGTAAATAAAAAAATAATTTTAATTGATGGTATTCAATTGGCTAACTATATGATTGAATTTAATTTAGGTGTTTCAACAGATATAGTCTATGAAATTAAAAGAATAGATAGTGATTATTTTTTAGAAGAGTAAAGATATTAGACCATTTCATGCTAATTATATATGTTTTAAATTTCTATTAGAAAAGTTATCTTATTTTTAATTTCAGGATTTTCCCACTAAATATAAGTCTCCAGGTTGAATTTAGAAAATTTAACTGGGAGGCTTTTTCTTTTTGAACAGG
>CAZWTU010000086.1:0-6832 GCA_964637035.1 uncultured Tissierellaceae bacterium | reverse complement strand
ATTGCCTTAATATACCTGTAATTATTTTAATTAAAGTAGTTTTCCCACTACCATTGGGCCCTAAAATTCCTACTACTTTTCCCTTTTCTAATTCTAAGGATAAATTGTTTAAAGCCTTTTTATTTGAATAAGACTTAGTAAGTTCTTTTATTTCTAAAATATTTCCCATAACTATTCCTCCTCTAGCCTTTCTTTTATTAGGTGGATTATTTCATCCTTTTCATAACCTATAGATTCCATATTATTTACAAATGATTTAACCATATTTGAAGCCATACTTCGTTTTAGTTCCATGATCATTCTTTCATCCTCTGTTACGAAAGTTCCCATTCCTCTTTGAGTAAATACCAAATCTTCCCTTTCAAGTTCTTGATAAGCTCTTTGAATGGTATTAGGGTTTACTTTAAATTCCCTTGATAATTCTCTCACTGATTCCAATTTTTCCCCTCCCTTTATTTTGCCAGAAACTATGTCTTCCTTAATTAAATTTAATATTTGAATATAAATGGGTAGATTGTTTTTAAAATCCATTACTTCACCTCCGTCTACGTATGTGTTAGTGTATTAATTATATAGTACACCAACATTCTATAGTTGTCAAGATGTTTAAATAAATTATTATATTTCCCAAAAAAAATAAGCCCTAGGGCCTATTTTACTTCCACGCCACAAAAATTACAAAGGCTTTTATTTTTATATGTGAGGGTCAAAGACCAACTCTTCTAACTAATTCTTTTTCGTCATTTCTTTTGATTTTTCTCCGCATACCCTTACTGCCTCTATAATAGCAGTTCTAAAGCCCTTTTCTTCTAATTTGGCTACTGCTTCTATTGTGGTTCCATTAGGGGAGCATACCTTGTCTTTTAATTCTCCTGGATGAATGCCAGTATCTAATACTACTTTTGCTGCTCCTAGGACTGCCTGGGCTGCTATAGTATAGGCTTTGTCTCTAGGTATACCTTGGAGTACGCCTCCATCCGCCATAGCCTCTATCATCATATATACATAGGCAGGAGATGAACCAGCTATAGATGTAAATGCATCCATTAGGTTTTCATCCAACTCCTCCACCTTGCCAAAACTTTCAAATATACTTATTATTTCTTCCTTTTGTTTCCCATTTATCTTATCATCAAATACTAATGCTGTCATGCCTTGCCTTACCATGGCTGGAGTATTAGGCATCGCCTTGACCACCGTCTGATTTTGACCTAGGCTTCTCTTTATATATTCAATACATATTCCCGCTGCTATTATTATAATTATAGTATCATTTTTTATGGAGTTTTTTATTTCTTTTAATATAAGATCATACTGGTATGGCTTAACTGCTAATATCAAGTAGTCCGAAAACTTAGTCACTTCTTTATTGTCTAAAGTAATACTAACCTTTAATTCTTTTTTTATAGTTTCTATTGTTTTTTCAGTTTTTGAAGATGCCATTATATTTTCTGGAGAAGTCAGTCCCGATTCTATTATACCAGTCATCATTGCCTTAGCCATATTACCTGCACCTATAAATCCAATCCTTTTATCCATCTTTTCCACTCCCTATTATTTATTAGATCTAAATACAATATAAGTTCTACATCCTTATCCTATAGATACCACATATTAGGTCTATCTAACAATATAATAAAAATAGCTAGATCATAAAAAAGATAAGTACCCTTATTAAAAGTAAAACCGGGCACTTATCTTGTTATTTTCTATTATTTATTAATATTTTTTATACTTTAGTGCTAGAGGATCAGATAAAACTTCGTATCCTCCCATACTAGCAGTAGTTATAATAAGTGCATTTATCATTACCAAAATTACACCTCTTATTCCAGTAGAATTCCTGGCAAATATAAAAGTTAAAATTAAGGCTATAATAAAAGCATATATTCTTACTACTTGACTTCCAAACCTTTTCTTTACAATAGATTTAGTAAATTGAACTATAACTGTCACTGCAGTAGTGAGTCCTACAAAAGTAGCCAGCATATCCCCTGCCATCAATTCATTTAACATAATATCCCCCCTATAAAAACTCTTAATAAAGTTTATGTTTATTATAGACGAGTTATTACTCTTATTATGTCATTCCAATGATTTCTCCAACAGGTAATGTAAACATTAACCCTACTCCTGGGTCATTCATATTCCCTAAAATTCTTTTAACTTCTTTCACTGCTTTCTTCAAGACTTCTTCATCTTCAATTACTGTAAAGACAGTTTTATTATAGGGTCTAGAATTATCTAATAACGTCCTTAGTCCACCAAAAAATGGTATATCCTTACCACCAGTGGAAAGAGCACCTCCCATTCCCTGACTATCTAATATAGTGGCTCCTCTTACACCAATCTCTACAAATGCATCTAAAATTTCATCTAGATATTCAGTTTTATTTAAAACTAGAAATAAAATATTCATATTTCACCTGTCCCTTCAAATTAACTTGTTATCTTTTGCTTTAATCTTAGTATTTCATATATTAATATAGAAAACAATATAAAATTAAATAATTAAATTATATATCCATCTTTTATTTCTATTATTTTATCTGCTTGTTTAGCAATCTCCATATCATGGGTTACTAATATTATAGTTTGATTAAATTTCTCCTTTGATTCCTTCAAAAGTCTCATCACATCTTCTCCTGTTTTATCATCTAGGTTTCCTGTTGGCTCATCAGCTAGAATTATAGCAGGCTTATTTATTAAGGCCCTTCCTATTGCAACTCTTTGTCTCTGTCCCCCAGAAAGTTCATCCGGAAAATATGATAATTTATCTCCTATATCTAAGGAATTTATTATTTCATCTAAATCTTCTTTTTTAGGCTCAATACCGTCTAAGTGTGCTGGCATCAATATATTTTCTAAAACACTATGTTCAGGAAGCAGGTTATAAGATTGAAATACAAAGCCAATTCTTCTTCTCCTTATAATTGCTATCTCCTTATCCCCTCTAGAAAATACATCTTCTCCTTCTAGGTACATCTTTCCTTCTGTAGGCTTATCCAATGCACCTAATATATGAAGTAGTGTAGATTTCCCCGATCCACTTTTACCAATGATAGCATAAAATATTCCTTTTTCTATCTCCAAATCAACAGATTTCAACGCTTCTACTGCTAAGTTTCCTTGCCCATAAACTTTTCTTATTTTTTCCAATTTAATTAAACTCATATATACCCTCCCCCTTATCTAGTTAAACTTCTAATATTATCAACAGCTTGATTTTTAACTATCTTTCTTATTGGAATGTAATAAGTTATTACTGTCCAAATTAAGAAAACAATACAAGTTCCAATATGAAGTTTCCATGGATACATCCATACTTTGTTTTTTAATACATTTAAATAATCACTTTGTAGAAATAAATTTATACTTCCCACTTCAATAATAGTAGTTATTATCAAAACTAAAATTATAAATATATGGGCAATTGTTATAGCGATCAATCCATACTTAAGACCTGTAGTGAAGTATAATTTTTTAAAACTATCACCATCCACACCAAGACCTTGTAAAATACCAATTCGTTCTCTTTCCTGGTCTATATTTGATAAAGAAGTATTATATAATATAATCAGAGATATCAGGGCTATTGATATTCCTAAAACTCCTATTATTATGGATGTTCTAAGAGCTTTATCCTTTAAAGCAATATTACTATTTAAAAGGACTTCTAGGGGCATACCCGCTTCATTACCTATTCTTTGCACATCTATAAAACCCTTGATTTCATCAAATTTATTATTAGTACTTATAGTCACTAATGTATTGCCTAAGCTAGTGGGCCTTAAAGTAGCTACTAAGGCGTCTATATCCTTCTGCTCCATTGTAGGCCTGCCCGCACCTTGTATGATGCCAGATCGAGATGCTGGATACATTTCATGAATCAATTTATTTGCTCCAATTATGAGAGGATTTTCTATGGTATTAGAAAATGGCCATATACCTTGTTCTGGAAAATAATTAATAATCCCTCCTACTTTCACTTCTATAAATCGCACATCATTAGTAGGATATTCCCCCTCTATGTTTTCCGTTGGCACAGTTAAATGAAGCTTTTGTCCTACACTTAAGTAATTATTAATATTATAATATCCACTATTTCTAAAGTCATAACTTAAGTCATAGCTTTTACTATCAGATAATAAAATTGCCATCCTGTTTTTTGAGTTAGTATTTTCTATTATACCTTTATCTATTTCTATTTTTTCTTCTTTATATGCTTTATACATAGGCATTAAGACTATTACTTCTTCACCATTCTTATAGGCTTTCTCATCTATTTTGCCCTGGTCTATTGCATTTATAAAATTATTATACTCTAAGCTTCCTACTTCTACCCCGTAACTACTTACTTTTAATCCTTCAGTGACAATATGTTTATTATCATCCGTTAGGTTTACGAAGTCATCCTTAACTCCAAAGCTTTCTTCCCTTAAATGAACTGGTAGTAAATCTCTATAAGAATTGATTATCTCATTGTTTTCAATTCCTTCATACCATAAATATCCACCTTGGCCATATTTATAGCCATATACATCTTCTATACCTTGAACTTTCTTTACCTCATCCACTAAATCATCAATGTCTGATGTTCTCATTCCATAATTTACCTTAAATTGAAAGTCTGGTTTATTAGGTGCCAATACCATATCTATATATTCTCCAAAGGATAAGAATCCAGAAAATATGGTTGCCAATAAAACTACTATTGTAATTGTATAGAGACTTAGGGTCAATAGATTTTTACCCCGATTGTACTTGTTATGTCTTTTAGATATTTGTGAAAAACTTTGTCTTTTTATCTTGTGGCCTTTATCTAGTTTTAAAACTTCCCTTGCTGATTTTTTCCTTCGCTTTGGTGGCCCTGATATGTCCCCTCTTAAGGGAACCTTCATTGACTTTATCATTGGTATGGCCATGCCTACAAACACTGAAACTATAGCTGCTAATATTCCTAAGGCCAGCAATTTTACATCTAAATAAAAAACTGTTTGACTGCCTCTAAAATTGTTCATTACAATTATGATTACTTTTACAGTCAATAGTCCTACTACTATACTTAGTGGCACTATGAAAACAAGTAAAAATAATACTTCCCAAAACAATATCTTTCTTACTTGACTATTAGTCCCACCTATTGCCTTTAATAGGGCAATTTTTCTTGTTCTCCTTTTCATCTGAGTTAAGTATATTTGAAAAACTGAAAATATGGTACCAAGAAATATAAGGGCTAAAATTCCATATGTTAATACATTGTCTGTCGAAGCAGAACTTCCAGGAAATGCATATGTATTTCTTTTTAAGTTTTTAAACTTATCTTTGTTTTCATTATAAAATTGCTGAGATGAATTTTCTGAAACCATGAAAAAATTATTAGATGGTTTATATAATTCTACCTGTGCATTTTCCGTCTTATAAATCCCACCTTCTATAAAGCTGGTGGCTGCATCTTCTGTTATAAAGGCATTTGCAACTCCAAAATTATCAATATCCCATCTGTCTGAGTATGTATTTATTATGCCTGATACTGTCATTTCCTTTGTTAGTATTAATCTTTCTTTTGTTTTAACTCCATTTTCTTCTATGTTTTCTATGGTACTTTTATCCTCATCTTCATCCCCAATAAACCAATATACATATTCTTTCCTTAGCTCAACCATAACATCATCAAAGTGCTGCATGTCTTGGGTATTTCGTGTGTTTTGAAATAAATAAGAACGGCTACTAACTTCATAAAGTACACTATAAAGTAGATCTACATCAAAGTTTTCTAAACTAAGAAAGTCCATTGTAGTTTCAATTTTATCAATATCTGTATCCTTAAAAAATTCATAATAACTACTATCAGGATCCATTATATGGGATTTAAGATTTTCCATAAATCGGTCTTGTCTTTCCTTAATAGGTGCCTCTAGGTCTTCATGGTTATCATCTAATTCAAACAATGTAATATCTATCTGTAGGGGAATCTTATCTCCTATTTTAATGTCACCTGAGAAATTACTTAGTTGGTTTAACTCTATGGCTATTTCATTTTGATTTTCTGGCATCCTTCCTGATTCAAATTGAAAATTACCCATGTCTTTTAATTTATCATCTATACTTCCAACTAAACCCACTTGATTTGATCTTCCTACTATTCTAGATTTGCCTATCTTTTCAACACTCTCTAAACTTTGTAGTCTCTTTTCTACATATTGGCCTCCATTAAAATATGCATTCTCCCATGCCCCAAAGGCATTTTCCCTTTGTTCAACTTTTGTCTTTTCAGAGCTAGCATGAAATACTATAGATGTAATTACAAAAACAAAAGACAAAAAAATTACTATTCCTAATAGGAAAGTATCTCGTTTTCTTCCCTTCATACCTGAAAAAGCGATTCTTTTCATCACAAATAACTCTCCCCCTTGTAAAATTCATAATTTGTGCTTATATTCTTGATTTCATATTAGCATAGACAATATTTTATTGCAATTAAAAGAAGCTAATTATTGTTTTACAATAATTAGCTTCCTGCTCAAGTTGTCCTTATTACTACCATGGTCCATAGTGATGAACTTGTGATTGTTTTTTAAGATTATTCTTATAATCTAACACTCTCATCCCCACCACTATTGACATCTCTCTTGTTACATAGGCTTTTGGATCAAATTCTACCTTATTCCCTACCATCATTTCGTAAGCTACTACTGTTTCAACATATTCTTTAGCCCAATCTGATACCTTATACATATCCTTAATTGTAATTTTTGCCTTCCTGCCCTTTAAGCCGGATGCTCTTACAATCATGGCTGCCATCTCTTCCCTTGTAATATTATCTTTAGGG
>CAZWTU010000085.1:0-6862 GCA_964637035.1 uncultured Tissierellaceae bacterium | reverse complement strand
TGTAAAACAAGCCCATCCAGAAGTGGATATTTATGTGGCTGCAGTAGATGAAAAACTAAATGAAGATGCTTATATAGTGCCAGGTCTAGGAGATGCAGGAGACAGATTATTTGGTACTAAGTAGAAAGAGAGGATAATATGGAAGTAATTATAGGACCATTTATACTTGCAGTATTAATATCCTTTATGGCTACTCCTTTAGTTAAAAAGCTAGCTTTCAAAGTGGGAGCTGTAGATGTTCCAAAAGACGATAGAAGAGTACACAAAGAGCCAATGCCTCATATGGGAGGATTGGCTATATTTGCAGGGGTAGCTATAAGCATGTTAATATTCCTCCCCTTAAACAAATCTACACTTTCTATTTTATTAGGTGGAACTGTTATTGTAATAGGTGGGGTCATAGATGATCTTTGGGATCTTAAACCTAAGTATAAATTCGGATTTCAAATATTAGCAGGTCTAATACTAATAATTGGAGGTAGCAGGATAGAATTTATTACTAATCCCTTTGCAAAGAGCACTACTTTATTATATCTAAATTGGCTATCCATACCTATTACATTGTTTTGGATAGTAGGTATTACAAATACATTAAACTTTATAGATGGGCTTGATGGGCTTTCCGCTGGGGTGGCTATGATATCTAGTCTGTCCCTAATGGTTGTAGCAGGTAGATTTGGATATACCCATATAACAATAATTTCCGCTGTAGTTGCAGGGGCTTGTTTAGGTTTTCTACCTTTTAATTTCAATCCAGCAAAGATTTTTATGGGAGATACTGGAGCCTTGTTTTTAGGATTTATGTTAGCTGTTATATCCATAGAGGGTGTAATGAAAAGTGTTGCAACTATTGCTGTTATTGCCCCAATATTAATACTAGGGGTACCTATTTTTGATACTACATTTGCAATATTTAGAAGGCTTTTGAATGGACAATCAGTTGCGGCGGCAGATAAAGGGCATTTACATCATAGATTATTAAATAGAGGATTTTCACAGAAAAGGGCTGTATTAATATTATACGGAATATCTGCTGTATTTGGTTTGTTTGCAATATTAGTATCACAGGCTAATAGTAAGCAGGCTGTATATGTATCTGTAGGTATGCTATTATCATCAATATTAGTTGCTATAAGAATTGGTGTATTCGAGAAAAAAGATTAAAAATTGAAGGGTGTGGTTGAAATTAAGATAATGACTGTATTTGGAACTAGGCCAGAGGGAATTAAAATGGCGCCTATAGTTAAGGAATTGGAAAAAAGACAAGGTGTAGAATCCATTGTATGTATTACTGCACAGCATAGAGAAATGTTAGATCAGGTATTGAGTTTATTTCAGATAGTTCCTGATTATGATCTTAATATATTTTCCCCGGGACAAAGCTTAACTCGTATTACGACAAGGGCCTTAGAGGGCTTAGAAGAAGTAATTATAAAAGAAAAACCTGATGTTCTCTTGGTACAGGGGGACACTACTACTGTTTTCGCAGGTGCCTTGGCTGCATTTTACCACAAGGTAAAAGTAGGACATGTAGAAGCAGGTCTTAGAAGTGGTAATATATCTTCTCCCTATCCAGAAGAAGCTAATAGGCAGTTAGCTGGTATAATTAGTGACTTTCATTTTGCACCTACAGATAGAAGCGGAGATAATTTACTTAAGGAAAACTATCCAAAAGAAAAAATATTTATTACAGGAAATACTGTTATAGATGCATTGGAATATGTAACAAAAAAGGATTACATATTTAAAGAGGAATTATTAAATAAATTAGACTATAAAAATAAAAAAATAATTCTCTTGACATCCCATAGGAGGGAGAATATAGGCAAGCCTATGGAAAATATATTTACTGCAATTAAAGATATTGTAGAAAAATATGAAGAGGTAGAAGTAGTTTTTCCTATGCATTTAAATCCTAAGGTAAGGGAAATTGCTAGAAAAATATTAGGAAACAATGATAAGATTCATTTAATTGAACCTTTAGATTATGAGCCAATGGCAAATTTAGAGTCGAAGATAAATTTAATTGTTACTGATTCAGGCGGGCTTCAAGAGGAGGGACCAACATTTGGTAAGCCTGTTCTTGTAATTCGTGAAGAAACTGAAAGGCCAGAAGGGATAGAATCGGGAACTGCAAAATTAGTAGGTACATCCTATGAAAAATTATATGAGGAACTAGACTTACTTCTTTCAAATGAGGATGAATACAATAAGATGGCAAAGGCAGTAAATCCATATGGGGACGGGAAAGCTAGTAAAAGAATAGTAGATATACTATTGGAGCAAAACTCTAAATTGTAAATATTTAATTTTCTTATAGTAGGGGCGCACCTTTGGTCGCCCGAACGGGGTGATTTTTTGGTTAATTTAATGGGGGAGCTTAGGGATAGTATTGATGTCTTAGAGGATATTTTAATTTATGCTTATGAAGGTTATGTATTGGTGGATTCAGAAGGCAAGATTGTAAAGATGAATTATGAAAAATTAATGGGAATAAAGGAAGAAGAAGCCATTGGAAAACCTGTAGAAGATATTATTGAAAATACTCGTATGCATATAGTTGTTAAAACTGGCAATAAGGAAATAAAGGATGTTCAAAGAATTCAAGGACACGATATGATAACCAACAGGATTCCTATATTTAAGGGGGATAAACTGGTAGGTGGCATTGGGACTGTTCTTTTTAAGGATGTAAGTCAAGTTAAAGAATTAGCACATCATCTCTTAGACTTGCAGTCAAAAATAAATAAATATAAGGGAGAAATTGAAAGAATAGAAGGAGTCAAATATTCTTTTGATAGTATAATTAGTCAAAGTTCAAAAATGGAATATTTAAAGAATATAGGGAAAATGGCTGCTGAAACAAACTCTACTGTACTTATAACTGGAGAATCTGGTACTGGCAAGGAATTATTTGCCCAAGCAATCCATAAAGCTAGCTATAGAAAGGCAGAAGGTTTTATAGCTATTAATTGTGCTGCCATTCCTAGAGACTTATTGGAATCAGAATTGTTTGGCTATGATAGTGGGGCCTTTACAGGAGCTAGAAAAGAAGGTAAATCTGGAAAATTTGAACAGGCAAACGGGGGAACGATTTTTCTAGATGAAATAGGAAATATGCCTTTAGAAATGCAAGCTAAAATTTTGAGAGTCTTAGAAGAAAAATCATTTGAAAGAGTTGGGGGACATAAAAAAATAATCCTAGATGCTAGGGTTATAGCCGCAACAAATGAAAATATAGAAGAACAAATTAAAAAAGGCAAGTTTAGGGAAGACTTATATTATAGGTTAAACGTAGTTCCCATAGAAATCCCTCCACTTCGTGAAAGATTAGAAGACATTGAACCCTTATCTAAGGAAATATTAAATAGACTTTTAGAAGAAATGTATTTAAGCGAAAAAACAATTTCTAAGGAAACCATTAATATTTTAAAGAAGTATAATTGGCCTGGAAATGTAAGAGAACTTAGAAACATATTAGAGAGGGCAGTAAATGTGACCCCAGGAAAAGTAATTTTACCAGAAAACTTGCCAGAAAGAATAATTAGCAAGATAAATTATAATAATCCTGAATACGAGGATAATTTACCCTCATTAAGGGATGCGGTGGCTGAAACTGAGAAAGATATTATAGAAAGGGCACTAACCATTTCCAACGGAAATAAGACTTTAGCAGCAAAAAAACTAGGAATTCATAGAACTGCTTTATATAAAAAAATTAATAAATATGAAATAGAATAATTTGACCAAAAATGTGTAGAATATTAGATACAAACACCCATTAAGTGTATCCAAGTGGATACATCACTCTAAAGCTTAAATCAAAGTGTAGTTATTAATCTACACTATAATTTAAAGAAAGTTAATTTTAAGATATGGGAATAAAACACTTCCTGTAAATCACTAGGCTAGAGGGTGGATAACTATATAGATGCTTGTTTTGTGTTGGCATGGAAATTGCAACTATATAACAGTGTGATAACTAAATATATATTTCACAATATACAAATAATATATTTTAATGGATATTAATACAATAAAAATTTATAGGAGGTAATGTTATGAAAGAAGTGGTTATTGTTTCAGCAGTTAGAACACCTGTAGGATCTTATGGTGGAGCTTTTAAAGATGTTTCAGCAGTAGACCTTGGTACAGTTGCAGCAAAAGAGGCTATGAAAAGGGCTAAAATTGAGCCTAAGATGGTTGATGAAGTAATCTTTGGTAATGTATTACAAGCAGGACAAGGACAAAACGTAGCTAGACAAGTTTCAATTCATAGTGGGATTCCAATAGAGGTTCCTTCTTTTACAGTTAATAAGGTATGTGGTTCAGGCCTTAAAACTGTAGAATTAGCAGTTCAAGCTATTATGTGTGGAGATGCAGATATAGTTTTAGCTGGGGGTACAGAAAATATGTCTCAAGCACCTTATCTATTGAAGTCAGCTAGATGGGGACAGCGAATGGGTGATGGTGTTATTGAAGATTACATGGTAAAAGATGGACTATGGGACATTTTTAATGATACCCATATGGGAGTTACTGCCGAAAATATTGTGGACCAATATGGTTTAACTCGTGAAGAACAAGACAAACTAGCAACTGAAAGTCAAAACAGAGCTGAAAAAGCCATAACTAGTGGTAGATTTAAAGATGAAATAGTTAATGTTGAAGTACCCCAAAGAAGGGGAGAGCCAGTTGTAGTTGATACTGATGAATTCCCAAGATTTGGTGCTACAGTTGAAGGCTTAGGAAAATTAAGACCAGCATTTAAGAAAGATGGTTCAGTAACAGCTGCATCTTCTTCAGGAATCAATGATGGTGCTGCTGCATTAGTTGTAATGAGCAAGGAAAAAGCTGATGAACTTGGAATTACTCCACTAGCTACTATTGTATCCTATGCTTCAGCAGGAGTAGACCCTTCAATTATGGGAACTGGTCCAATACCAGCTACACAAAAAGCTTTAGCAAAGGCAGATATGAAAGTTGAAGATTTAGAATTAATTGAAGCAAATGAAGCTTTCGCTGCTCAAGCATTATCAGTTATAAAAGATCTTAAATTAAATACAGATATAGTAAACGTAAATGGTGGAGCAATAGCATTAGGTCATCCAATTGGAGCCTCAGGTGCTAGAATATTAGTTACATTATTACATGAAATGGAAAAAAGAGATTCAAAAACTGGCTTAGCTACACTTTGTATAGGTGGGGGCCAAGGAACAGCAGTTATAGTTAAGAGATAAGGGCTAAAAGACATAAGATCCTTCGACAAGCTCAGGATGACAAGAGGGCAAAGTTCTGTCATTCCGAGCCTAGTCGAGGAATCTTTAATTCAAAATTTAAAATTTGGGCTAAGCCCACAAAGGAGGTTTTTTAATGAATAAGGTTATAACCATAGAAGAAGCTATTGATCATGTTAAAGATGGCATGACTATCATGATAGGAGGTTTCTTAGATTGTGGTACCCCATTTAAATTAGTTCAGGGATTAGTTAAAAAAGGGGTTAAAGATTTAACTCTAATTTGTAATGACTCAGGATTTGTAGATACAGGAGGAGTTGGAGATCTTGTTGTTAATAAACAAGTCAAGAAGCTTATAGCATCTCACGTAGGTACAAACAGAGAAACTGGAAATCAAATGAATTCTGGTGAGATGGAAGTTGTATTAGTTCCTCAAGGAACTCTTGCTGAGCAAGTAAGGGCAGCAGGAACAGGTCTTGGTGGAATTTTAACTCCAACAGGAGTAGGTACAGTAGTTGAAGAGGGTAAGGAAAAGATTGAAATAGATGGAGTTGAGTATTTACTTGAATTACCTCTTAAAGCAGATGTTGCTTTAATAGAGGGTGATACTGTAGATAAGGTTGGTAATGTTAAGTATTATGGTGCCACTAGAAACTTTAATCATCTAATGGCAGCAGCTGCTGAGATTACAATAGTTGAAGCTCACAATGTTGTAGAAGTTGGAGAATTAGATCCTAATGAAGCTGTAACTCCAGGAATTTTCGTAAACTATATAGTTGATGGAGGTGCAATATAATGGATAGGGACCAAATAAAAGAATTTATAGCTAAAAGAGTTGCAAAAGAATTAAAAAATGGTGATGTTGTTAACTTAGGTATTGGAATGCCAACTATGGTTGCTAACTATGTACCTGAAGGCATAGATGTATTTTTCCAATCAGAAAATGGTTTCTTAGGACTTGGACCAAAACCATTAACTGGGGAAGAAGATAAGCGTATTGTAAATGCAGGTGGACAATGTGTAACTATATTACCGGGAGGTATTTTCTTTGACTCAGCTACATCTTTTGGCATCATTCGTGGAGGCCATGTTGACATAACTGTACTTGGAGCACTCCAAGTTGCAGAAAATGGTGACCTTGCTAACTGGATGATACCTGGTAAAATGGTACCAGGTATGGGTGGAGCTATGGACCTTGTAACAGGTGCAAAAAAGACTATTGTAGCTATGGAGCATACTGTAAAAGGAAATCACAAGATACTAAAAGAATGTAATCTTCCTTTAACTGCAGCAGGCCAAGTAAATATGATAGTTACTGAAATGGGTGTTATGGAAGTTACAGATAAGGGTTTAGTTTTAACAGAAATTAATCCAGAATTTACTGTAGACCAAGTTCAAGAAGCAACAGGGGCAAAATTAATAGTAGCAGAAAACTTAATAAAAATAGAAATGTAATAGTTAGCCTAGATGTTTATCATACGACTAACATCTAGGCTTTTATTTGCTTAAAATCAAAATAACAATGGTATAGCTTAATAATAAGCATATTAATTGTTTTGAATAAAATAGGACACCAAGAAGGTTTATACATGCAATAGGTGAAGCTACTAAGACAGCATCTGGTA
>CAZWTU010000084.1:0-7000 GCA_964637035.1 uncultured Tissierellaceae bacterium | reverse complement strand
TTTGGGCAAACTTCTGAAATCTTAGTTCCACAGTATTCACAGAAATTAGCATCCTCAGTGTTTTCTTTTTTACAGTTTAAACATATTATATTTTTCATATTATCTTCCCCTTTCTTATTTAAGTTTTCTTTTAATATGATCTTCTTCTCCAAATCCTCACCCCCTCCCAAAACTTACTTCTATTTTGATATTTCATTTATTAAATAATTAAATCAGTAGCCTTTTACTTAACTCCTTAGTTATCCCAAGCAATGCATTCACAACTATACTTTCATCTTCTAGTAGACAATCATCAAATTTCATTTTTATATTTTCTGCTAAATCTAAAATTTCATCAGTTGATAATCCTTGTAGTTCTATTTCTTTTAGTTCAAGTTCCTCTTTGCTGTAGCAATTGTGTAGATTCATTTAATTACCTCCAATATTGAAGATTCATTTATAGCGGTTAAATTATATAATCTTGTCACCAGCCGTGACATTAGTGATTAAAAAAATAGTATCTTCCTTTGTTTTCAATACCTTCTTTATCCTAATAGCTACATCCAGTGAAGGTGTAATTGCTCCTATTTCATAGCTAGAATAAGTATTTCGATTTACTCCTATCCCTTCAGATACTTGTTGTTGTGTTAAGCCTAATTCTTTTCTTCTATCTATCATGTGCTGTCTCATCGTTGTTCCCCCTTCCATTTGTCACTATCTATGACCTTCTTACTTATATTATAGTCATTGACTGTGACATTGTCAAGGGTTTTTATAAGGAAATGTTTTAATTGGTGACATCTATGGATTTAGTCACCTTTAGTGACTATAATTGAAGTATGGAGGTGTTTAAAAATGAATGATACTAATAAATTTAAAAATAGATTGAAAGAATTAAGGAAAGAATTTGAAATGACCCAACAAGACTTGGCTAATAAAATTGGTATAGTAAGAACTGCTATCACTAACTACGAAACTGGACGGACTATTCCTGATTCTGAAACATTAAGTGTTATGGCTAAGATATTTAATACTACAACTGACTACCTCCTAGGGAATTCAGATATAAGAAACCCTTATTCAAACACAAATATAAAACAAGAAGAAGAATATATATTTCCAGAAGAATTCACCAATGCTGCAGATGCTCGTGCATATATAAATAAACATCAGATATTTGGTTCTGGTGGATTTGATTCGGAGAAGTTAGATGATGATGAAATTTTAGAATTTGTAAATGCTTTGTTGGAACAAATGAAAATGGTTAGTTTTAAATTTAAAAAGTAGCTCAACCATAATTATAAAATACTAGGAGGTACTATAATGGAGAATGAACAATTATTCGAATTGATGACTAAAATGTATGGAGATATGCAAGGTGAATTTAAGAAAGTTAGAGAAGATATGAATAAGGGATTTAAAGAAGTAAATTCTAAAATAGATAAAATAGACAACAGAGTTACCATCATTGAGGAAGACCATGGAAAAAAATTGGATTTATTATTTGATGGATATAAACAAAATGCTGACAAAATAGATAGGATTGAAGATATAAGTAATGAATTGAAAGAATTTAGGGAGGAAACAAGTAATAATTTCACTAAACTTAATCATTATACCCATGATGTAGATACTAAGAATGCAGATAGGCATTTTGACTTTGTGGGTGAGCTAAGGGATCTAAAGCATTCAGTAAATAGAATAGAAATAAATACTGCTGAAAACTGGAGAGACATAGCCAGACTTAAGACAATGAGAAAATACAAAACTAAGTAAACCATAATTATAAAATACTAGGAGGAATTTAAATGACTGATAGAGAATTATTAGAACTTATTGCTACACAAGTAGGAAACCTTACAACTAATATGGATACTCTCAATAAAGATATGGCTGAATTAACAGAAGGGCAAAATAAAATTGAAAATGAAATAGGAGAATTTAGAAAGGAAACTAATAAAAACTTTGATGATTTAAGTGATAAACTTAATAATCTAGAAGCTACCAATGCCACTAATCATCTTAGTATTAAAGCTAAATTAAATAAGGTATCTGATGATTTAGATTTCCTTAGCCATAAAGAGTTTCAAACTGAAAGAGAAATGTATCATATAAAGCAAAGGCTTATGAATCGAAAAAGAAATGTTAAATAATTAAAGATATTATATGGAAGACAATTATAAAATACAAGTATATAATCCCAATATAAGTAGGTGATTAAATGAGTTTATCCTGGATAGATGAATATGTAGATGGAGTAATAGAAAATTATAATTCAAATGATGTATATGAGATATACAGTAATCTTGATATGAATATTATTAAAGTTGATAGAAATGATAATGTATTAAGGGGAAATGATGCTGTTTATATCCGTTCCTTTTATGGCATTGAGGTAGTATATTTAAGAGATGATCTTCCCTCTAAATATGAAAGATTTGTTTTATCCCACGAGTTAGGACATGCTATTCTTCATACTGAAATAGCTAGTGCAGCGTATAATAATAAACTTATAGTAAAGGGGAAGTTGGAAAAACAAGCAGATTATTTCGCTATTAAGTTGCTTGATATTGAGTTGGATGATGTTGGATATGAAGGATTTACTAGTGAGCAGCTTGCCAAAGATTTATGTGTTAGTGAAGTAAGTTTGGAGTATATAATATGAGTATAAATTAGGGGGAATACAAATGAATAGTTTAAGGGATGAATTATTAGATAAAAGGGCATCTATCTACTCTACAGATATGGTCTTAAGTATAGGAGAGCTAATATCAATGTACCAAGAAGGAGAAATAAACTTAGAACCAGCGTACCAAAGGTTATTTAGATGGGAATTAAATCAAAAAAGTGATTTTATTGAATCGATTTTATTAGGGTATCCTGTCCCCCCAATATTTGTAATGCAACGTGTAGATGGTGTCTGGGATGTTATTGATGGGTTACAAAGGTTATCAACAATATACCAGTTTGTTGGAATTTTAGAAGAAGCAGATCCGCTTCAGATAGGCGATGTGAGGTTATTAAAATCGCTAATAGGCAAACTGTGGGAATCAGAAGACTACTCTAACGAAATAGATAAAGCTACTAAGATTGACTTTAGAAGATCGGGAATACCAGTAAATATACTTAAATATGAGAGTGATCCTAAGGCTAAATATGAACTTTTCAGAAGGATAAATACTGGTTCAACTGTTTTAAGCAATGCCGAAGTTAGATCAGCTTTAATCTTAATGTTTAATGAAGATTTTTTTGAATATATGGAGGATTATTCTAATAATGATCAATTTAATGATTTGATAAATATATCTGAAAATAAAAAGAATCAAAAATTTGATCTTGAAATTATTAGTAGATTCATTGCATATAGATACATCGATTTGAATGCTATAAATAGTGGAACAAATATAGATGCTTTAATCGACGATACAATAGAACAAGCATTAATTTTAGATGAAATTGATTTATTTAAAGTCTTAGATTCATTTAAAGATTTCATAGACTTTTTATCTGAAAATGTAAGTAATGTTTATGGATTTAAGTCATATAATGAGTCAGTAAATGATTATCAAGGACAATTTCAATGGTTTTTATTTGAAACATTAGTGTTCGGACTCACTATAAAAAATGATTTTAATGAAATTAAGGATACTCATAAAAATGAAATTATAAAAATTATTAAAGAGCTAAAATCTTCAAAAGAATATAATGAGGGCAAAAATCCACGTGTTGCCGATCGAATTAAAATAGCTAGCAAATATGCAGATGAGGTGTTTGAGTTTGGACCAATTCTATGATGTTTATTTAGCATTTACTGAAGAAGTTGATACAAATTCGTCACTTAGAAAACTAGAAATGACACAAATACACAATCTAATAAACGATAATATGTTTGAAGGCTCTAAAAAAATTCATATAGTTAGGTCAAGTATTCCTTTACTATATGCACATTATGAAGGTTTTTTAAAGTTTATCTTTAAAGAAACTATCCTTTCTTTGAAAAAACTCGATTTAAATATAAGTCACATAAAACCTAAGTTTTTAATTTTATCAATTTTATTATATATAGATGAAAATACTACAAATCAGTATTCTAAAGGAAGAAAGTTAATTGATATGTTTGACCATATAAATTATAGTAGTTCAAACAACTTTTTCGACATATTTGGAAATGAAAACTTTATAACAAATTTTAAATTAGATCATAGAACAGTAAATTATACTTTATCTTTACTTTCTATTGAATACGAAGATATATGTACGACCATAAATTCTAATATGTATTTGAAAAAAGAGACTGCAAAACTTTTAAAAATTGATACATTCGATGAATTTAATATCGATACTATTAAACATGTTATAAATTTAAACAATACATTTCTAGATAAACTATATAACAAAAGAAATACATTTGCTCATGGTGATTTAGATGTCAGTTCAAATCAACAATTTTCTATAAACGAACTTACTGATAGTAAGCTCTTGGCTTCCATAAAGTACTTTAATCAATCTTTTAATAAGGTATTATTTTTAATAGAGTTAATTAAAGTAGTTATTTTTGATTATATGCAAGATAAGAAATTTTTACTTGAATATGAATCCTAGTATATTTTAAAACTGGACTTTTAAAAGCTACTATAGTAGAATTTATTTATAAGAATAAAGTTTAGGAGAAATTAAAGATGAACAAAGATGATTTAATACAATTATTTGAAAATTCCCAGATACAATACAATTCTACTAAAGATAGAAAATTTCTAAAGGAAACTTCTCAGTTTTTCACACCATTGGCAACTGCTAATAAGATGCTTAAAACTATTGATTTAGATAATGTAAGAAATTTAAATACTATTAAAGTCTTGGAACCTTCAGCAGGATGTGGAATTTTAATCCTTGGATTAGTATTACACATAGTAGATAGTATTGATATCAATCATATAGAAGTTACTGCCTATGAATTAGATAAGGATCTGTATCAAATTTTACATACAAATTTGATAGCATTAAAAAACTATATAGAAAGAAATACAAATATTAATTTAACCATTTCCATTCATAACGAAAATTTTATATTAGCTCATTCTTCTGAGTGGTGCAATAAGGACTATATAGGGTTATACGATATAATTATTTCAAATCCTCCCTTTAATAAAATTAATCAAAGTTCGAAGGAAGCTATAATAATGAAGGATATAGTCTATGGCCA
The DNA here is from genome assembly GCA_964637035.1 of uncultured Tissierellaceae bacterium. Lineage (GTDB taxonomy): Bacteria > Bacillota > Clostridia > Tissierellales > Tissierellaceae > CAZMMV01. Next base: position 1,818 of record CAZWTU010000084.1, on the reverse strand, counting down.
GCCTAATATCTATACTTTATTTATAGGAATGTGTTTAAAACTTCTTGCAGGTAATGGAGTTTACTCAGTTATTAGTCCAAGAAACTATTTATCTGGAGATTATTCTAAAAAACTTAGAGAATATATTTTTAAAAACTTTACCTTAACCCATATTCATTCTTTTGATAATAGGAATATATTTAAACTTGTTAATCAAGAAATAATAATATCAACATATGTAAATAATCAAAATCAGGATCAAGTTCAAATCTCTTATAATGGTAAATTTAAATTAAAAACATGCTTAGATGATATGATCCATAATCAGGATACCTTTTCTATGATAATACCAAGTAGCAGTCATAGTACTTCTATTTTAGATAAATTCAAGGTGTTTGAAAATTCTTTAGCAGATTTAGGATTCAAGATATCTGTTGGCCCTGTAGTTCAATTTAGAAATACTGAATTTGTATATAGAGCTAAATATTCTGGCAAAAATGCACCATTATTAATATCAAATGATATACAGAAGGATAATACTATAGACTACTATACAAGAAAAAATAACCCTAAAAGAAAGACTCATAATAAATCAATAAGTATAGATTCAAGAAACATATTACCAAATGACAACTATCTTTTGCTTAGGAAGGTTACAGCCAAGGATGATAAAGATATCTTAGTAACTACAGTTTTAGAAAAGAACTTTTTAGAGCATCATTATTTAGGACTAGATAATAATTTACTTTATTTTCATAAATTAAATAGGAATGAAAGTCTTTCATTGGATGAATGTTACGGATTGTATTGCTATATTAATTCAACTTATTTCGAAGAATATTATTTATTAATAAGTGGTACACATACTATAAATGTTAGTGATTTTAATAATGTAAAACTACCAGACTTAGATATAATTAAATCCATGGGTAATGCACTTATTGGTATTGACAAGTTTGATAAAGAAACGTGTTCCAATCTTATGGACCAATTTATATTCAATGAGACTTTTAAAGCTACTTTATAGTAGCTTTTTCCTTTTACCTATAGCTATATTTCTTATGCTATAATATTTATAAATATATTTCTATAAAGGGGGAATCTTTATGAGAATTGCGATTTATTCAAGAAAATCGAAATTTACTGGGAAAGGTGATTCTATTGAGAATCAAGTTGAAATGTGTAAAGATTATGCTTTTAAGCATTTCAATTCCACAGACAATAATATAACCATTTATGAAGATGAAGGTTTTTCTGGTGGTAATATAGATAGGCCACAGTTTAAATTAATGATGAAGGAAGCTGCAAATAAGAAGTTTGATGTATTAGTGTGTTACAGATTGGATAGAATTAGTAGGAACATAGCTGACTTCTCTACCCTTATTGAGGAGCTGCAAGAAAGTGATATTGCCTTTGTTTCTATTCGGGAGCAATTTGATACATCTACACCTATAGGAAGAGCAATGATGTATATAGCTTCAGTGTTTGCTCAGCTTGAACGAGAAACTATAGCAGAGCGAATTAGAGACAATATGTTACAGTTGGCCAAGAGTGGTAGATGGCTTGGTGGTATTACTCCTACTGGCTTTGACTCTAAGGAAGTAGTTTTTATAGATCCTTCTGGTAAAGAAAGAAAAATGTTTAAGCTCACCCCTATTCCCGAGGAAATACAGACAATTCGACTAATTTATTCTAAATTCTTGGAATTGGATTCCTTAACTCAATTAGAAACTTTCTTTATACAAAATAATATAAAAACTAAAAATAATCTAGACTACTCTAGATTTGCATTGAGAAATATTTTAAATAATCCTGTTTATGCTACAGCAGATAAAAATA
>CAZWTU010000083.1:0-7199 GCA_964637035.1 uncultured Tissierellaceae bacterium | reverse complement strand
AAGAAGTTCAATTAATAGATAGAGTTACAGATATTTATGAAGAAAAGATAAAAGTAGGTTGTACGAGTTGTGAATACTGTCTGCCTTGTCCAGAGGGTGTATCTATTCCAAATATTTTCCAATTATATAATGATTTTTATGTATTTGGCTCAGATGGAAATTCTAAGAAGGCCTATAAATCATATATGGAAAAAGAAATTGATGCTTCACTATGTGTAGAATGTGGGAAATGTGAAACTATGTGTCCTCAAAATTTAGAAATAATAAGACATCTTAAAGAAGCACATCAGGTTTTATCTAAATAATTATAATATAAACTTCAATTAAAAGGCAAATAGCTTTATCAGACTTAAGGGTTGATAAAGCTACTTGCCTTTTATATATTTAAAAGCCTGGAAAATGGGTATCCTCTATAATAGAGACTTATATAGGAGGTTTGTAAAATGAAAATTGCTGCTGTAGTAGGTAGTTTAAGACAAGATTCATATAATAGAAAAGTAGCAGAGTTTATAAAGGATAGGTATAAAGATAAACTAGATATAGAGCTTGTATTTTTAAATGATGTGGTTATTTTTAATGAAGACATTGAGGGTAACCCACCTAAGGGAGTAAAAGAATTTAAGGCCAAGATCAAAAAAAGTGATGGGGTAATTTTTGTTACTCCGGAATATAATCATTCAATTCCAGGAGGATTAAAAAATGCCTTAGATTGGTGTTCAAGAGTAGAAAGAGTATTGGCTAAGAAACCAACATTCATAGTAGGGGCTTCAGATGGCAATACAGGAACTGCCAGGGCCCAGGGAGACCTACGTAAGGTCTTAAATGGTCCAGGAGTAGCAGCTTTAAATCTTCCGGGAAATTTATTTCTCCTACCAAATGTTCAAGACAAGTTTGATGAAGATGGAAACTTTATAGATGATAGAAGTGCCAAATATCTAGATAAGCTTATAAATAATTATATTGAATGGATTGAAAAGATGAAATAAAGCTTTAAATCTAATAGTATAATTAAATATATATATTCTACTTGCCAAAACTATTATATCTTTATAGTAGTTTTGGCAATAATTGTATATAGGAGTAATAATCCTAGATAGAATATGTTATAATACCCATATTGGAGATGATTTGATGGACAATGTATTTAAAGATAAAACAAAAGAATATCATAATTTACATAGACAATTAGAAAAAAAATATAGCATGGTTAGCAATATTAGGCTTTTTCTTATGCTTATAATTATTTATATAGGCTATAGGATTTATAAAGATAATAATATTATATTTATAGGATTGGAAATAGTATTGCTTACTTTATTTTTATATTTAGTAGTAGAGCATTTAAAGATAAAAGATAAAAAACTTAGAGCCAAGCTTTTAGAAGATATAAATAGTAGGTACTTATCTAGAATAGACGGGAGTTGGATTGAGTTTGAGGATATAGGTTCAGAATTTATAGATGACAATCACACCTATTCTAAGGATTTAGACATAGTAGGTAAAAACTCTATATTTCAATTTTTAAACATTACTAACACCCATACAGGGAGAATGGTATTTGCTAAAAATCTTTTAAATATAAATAAAGATAAAGAAGAGATATATTCAAGTCAAATAGCTATTGAAGAACTAAGTAAGAAGTTGGATTTAGTTCAGGAAATAGAATATATTACATTTAAAAATAAAAAGGAATTAAAACCACCGGATATCCTTATAGAATATGCGGAATCAAAGGATAATATATTTAAAAATAAGTTTACAAAAAATCTAATCAGCTTTATGCCTGTCTTAGTCTTGGGGACAAATATATTTGGAATTATTTCTAAAAATATATCTATAGTCTATCTAGGACTAGGATTATTAATAGTTCAAATTTTAATATGGTTAATTAGTATGTTTAGAAATAATCAAATCCTAGGAACTGTTCATTATTTAAAATATAATTTAAAGGTTTACTTAGAGGTTTTAAAACTTCTTGAGGCAGAAAACTTTTCCAGTGAAAAGCTAAAAAATATTAAGGCAACCATGTTTTCACAGGGTAAGTCTTCCATAGATGCAATAAAAGAATTGGATACAATAACAGAAATAATAAATATGGCTTCTGGAGGAATTTTAAGTTTAATTTTAAATTCAGTTTTCCTTTGGGATTATCAATGTATATTTTTACTAGAAAACTGGAAGTCCAAATATGGAAATAGGGTAAAGGACTGGATTGAAGGAATAGGGCAAATAGAAAGCCTAATGAGTTTTTCTGTTTTAAACAATATAAACGATCATATCGTGTTTCCAGAAATAGGGGAAGACAATCCAAAGATAGTGGCTAAGGAACTAGGCCATCCCCTTATTAGCTTAAAAGATAGGGTAGATAATGATGTAAGTTTAGACAATGAAATATTTATTATAACAGGCTCAAATATGTCAGGTAAGACTACTTTTTTAAGAACAATAGGGGTAAATCTTGTATTAGCTTATAATGGGGCTGGTGTTTGTGCTAAGTCCATGGAAACCAGCTTAATGGATATACTTACTTCTATGAGGGTTACTGATGATTTAAAGAGTGGTATATCGACTTTTTATGCAGAAATACTCCGTATAAAGAAAATTATTGATCAAGCCGAAAAAGATGACAACATGATATTTCTAATAGATGAAATATTCACTGGTACAAATTCAGTGGATAGAATACTAGGGGCAAAAAATGTAATAGGCAATTTAAATAGAGAAAATGTAATTGGGGCCATAACTACACATGATTTAGAACTATGTGAACTTGACATAAAAGAAAGAATCCAAAACTTTTATTTTCAAGATCAATATGATGGTAGGAGCATTACTTTTGATTATAAGTTGAATAAGGGAAAATCTACTTCTACTAATGCAAAAAATCTAATGAATTTAGCAGGAATCAAAATAGTAGAAGAAATATAGGGATACATCAAGAAAAAACCAGGGAAGATACCCTGGTTTTTTGAATATAAATATATTTACATTTAGTCAAAATAAAATAAATCTTCAAATTTCATGTCAAAAGCAATACAGAGTATAAGTGCTAATTTAGCGGAAGGATTAAATTGTCCTGTTTCAATAGAACTTATTGTTTGGCGGGATACTCCCACTAAGTTAGCTAAATCTTGTTGGGATAATTCATGCTCTGCTCTTGCTACCTTTAATTTATTCTTAAGTATTAACTCACCCTTCATTTCATCACCTATTAATAAAATATAGTATTGTCATACATATAAACGCAAATAAAAAGCCAAATACCCCCACAAGATATTTATTATCTTTTAGTTTAATGAAATTGTATAAATTCATGCCAACTAAATTTGCGAAAATTATTGCCGGGAATTCAAAAAATGGTTCTCCGTTATTAGCTATTTTTGTTGCAGCGAAAAATATGCATGCTAGTATTAATGTCATTGCACCCCAATAAAAAGCTTCATTGTTTACCATACATTCCATCTCATCTTTACCTTCTGCTCTACTCCTAGCCAAAATATCTTCTTTTTTCATAGATATGACCTCTTTTCTTATTATATTAAATTAAGAATAGCATAATTTAAGGACATTGTCAAGTATACTTGGCAGTATATCAATAAAACTTGTCACGAGTATAATAAATATTATCAAAGAAACAATTTTTTAAAATAAAGTTATTTCACAAATGCTTTGGTAATATTTGCAAGTTGTATTTTAATCGAAAGAATTTTTCTAATAGGCGAAGAAAGTGACTAGGGGATGATAGTAAAGCTAGAAGGGGACAGTGACATAATTGTAAAGGAAATAGAAGAAGTTAGAAATTTAATTAGTGAAGATAAGAAGGGAAAATAAACCTGCAAGCTTTTGCAGGTTTATTTTCCTGGAAATGTTTATTACAATATAAATCTCATTGCCCGAATTACTTCCATATAATCATCATGGCAGAATTTTATAACATTTGCCTCTATTAATTCTGCACCTGGATAGTTTGAAAGTTTATAGGCAGTCATATGATTTCTATATCTTACTTCTAATTCAAATGTATCAGGTAAGGATATTTTACATTTAGTTAAATCCTTATTTAGGGCTTCCTTTACTCCTTTTTCAATTAAATCCAAAGCTAATTCAGGATGTATATTAATAGTAGAATTACCAATCCCATCCTTTACAGAAACTGTAACTATATTTTCATTTATTTTTCCCACATCTTTGCACAATCCTAAATCCCCAGATAAAAAGACTACAGGAACATTTAAATATCCGGCTATATAGGAGTGAATTAAAAATTCATTTACATATTCCCCATTTAGTTTAACATAGTCTAAGCTAGAATTCATTGTATGGGCTAGTGGGTTTGTATTTTTGCCTGCTGCTGAATGGTAGCCTATGTATAAGAGGGCATCAAAGCTAGCGTCTAAGCCCTGAACCATAGAATAGTTGCCACCACTCCATCCTCTTATTAACTTAGTGTTTCGTGGAAGGAGCTTATGATCAATGTTACGACCACTATCATGGGCATCCTTTATAAGTATCTCTTGGGCACCTAAATCATTGGCTGCCTTACAGGCGGCATTTACTTCTAGGGACATTTGATGGGCAAATTCCTCATGGTCAGCCTTGCTCTTTTCTGTTTCATCCCAGTGGGTTACTCCAGTAACACCTTCAATATCAGCACTGATAAATATTTTCATTTACAACTCTCCTCGGATAATATATTTTTACAGAAATATTGTATATATATAATACCAAATAAATCCAAGCTTTACAATTTAGGATTTTATCTATATTTAGGGTCCTGTGATGGAAGTTGAACCCCTAAGAAATTTAGGGGTATATATGATTAATTTAATCTATTATAGAGCTTTTCTTTGATTGTATCATCTACAAGATTATTATTTTCTTCTAGCCAAAGTAAAAAATCATTGATAATATAAGAAAAACTTGTAAATTCATAGTTTTCTATATCTTTGTTAAATTTTTCTAAGGCTTCCTTTTTTATAATTTTAGTGGACTTATCATAGTTAGAATTATGAATATCACCAAGAAAGTAAACATTTATATAATTTGAATAAAATTCATGAACTTCTGGTAAGAACTTAGAATAAGGGTATAGTATTTTGAAACTTTCAATAAATAGTATTCTTTCCATTAACTGTTCTTGCCCAATAACCAGTCCACCATCATTCATAAAGGGTTGCTTGCTATTAAAAGCTAGGAATTTAAAATAATCCATATATTCATTTAATATATTTCCATCAAATAGGTTAATAAATCTTTCGTAATCAACTAAATAATAGTAGCTAGCTTCTCTAATATCCAATTTTAATCCTAAATTAATATGATCTATTAAATGTTTTTTGATGTCCTCATTATCTTTTAAAACTTTTTCACGACTTAGGTATTCTATGCTATTTAGGTTGTCTATATTAGCTGAATAGTTTCCAGACATGTAATTGATACTTGCATCCTTTTCATCTTTTAAGAATAGATTATTTATTTCAATACCTTTTCTCAAAGATAATTCATTTAGTTGATCAATATAACTTTCAACCAATATTGAATTATCATATTTAGACAATTGGTCTTTATATTCTGTCATAAAACTTAGAGCAGATACAAAGTCATCGGCTATTATAGATTTGGCTTTGGCTAGTATTTCCTGGTTTGAGGGTTCTTTAGAGTAATCTTTTCTTTCTATATCCACCAGAATTGCTGAATCCCTACGATCCCATTTATACCACAAGGTCATTTTATCAGAGCCTTCAATTGTAATATCCTCAGTTTCTGGGTCTATGGCAATTATAGAAAAATTTAATATTCCATCATTATTTATATCTTTTATTTCATTTTCAGCATATATAGATATTAATGAAATCTTTTTATCATCTAGTATATTTTTAAGTTTTCCGTTTTCAAGTATAAAGCCATAAGTCAAACCGGAGTGAGTACCTATATTATTATTTAGGAATAAGCCTCTTTGATTTTCCGAAATTTTTCCTATTTCCATTCCATAATTAGAATTATCAAAGCTCATATTGATTGTATCTAGCAGGTCATATTCTGAACCATTAAAGCTGTAAATTTCTAGACTGCCTTCATCATTGATATCACTACTATCTTTTACATTGAAGATAGCTAGTTCAGGGATGTTATCTTCATCTAGATTCCCTATGGAGTAAGCACTATCACTTGCCAATTCATTGGCTAGGTTTGCCATATATTCTATATAAACACTATCTTGGAGGAAATCATAGTTTTCTCCTTTAGATAATATTATTTCTTTTATAGAGTCTTCAAGCGTAAGTTTCATTGGTAGTACTTCATGATTAGCACAACCAATAATAAATAGACTGAAAGCTAAAACTATAAATAATATTTTTAAGATCTTCTTCATAATCCAAAAACCTCCCTTCCAAAGTATATTATACATTGAAGATAGTGGGTATTGGTAACAAAGGAGTTACAAATTAAGGGAAAACAATTAAAATGGTTATTATTTTCCTATTTAGGGTAAAAATATAACATTACTAGATTTAAAATACCAGTGATGGAAGGAGTAGATTTTGTGTATAAAATTGTAAATGAATTTCCCCATGAATTAATATTAAATGCTGAAAAGGGACCATTTATATCAATTTATCAACCTAGTGAAAGAGAAAATCTAAATAATAGACAGGATTTAATAAGGTACAAAAATTCATTAAGGGAAGCAGAAAACTCTCTTAAAATCAAATATCCAAAGGAAGACATAAAAAGGATTATGAAACCCCTATTAGATTTAGCTGAGGACAGACTGTTTTGGAATACTGTACATGAGGGTTTAGGGATATTATTGGCGGAGGATCAACTTATAATTTATAATTTAAAGAGGCCTGTGAAAGACCTTGTTGTTGTGTCGGATAGTTTCCATATTAAGCCTCTTATAAGAAACTACCAATCTGCAGATAGGTATCATATCTTAGGATTGAGTAGAAAAGAATTTACATTATATGAAGGTAATAGATATGGTTTTGAAGAAATAGAATTGCCTGAGGGAACACCTAGAACTGTAGAGGAAGTATTGGGGGACGAATATACAGATCCTCATCTTACTGCAGGGAAATATGGTGGAGCTGGGGCAACACCAATGTTCCATGGACATGGTGGTAAAAAAGATGAAATTGCTATAGATATTGAAAGATTTTTTAGATTTGTAGATAGATTTGTTTTAAATGAATATT
>CAZWTU010000082.1:0-7378 GCA_964637035.1 uncultured Tissierellaceae bacterium | reverse complement strand
TTTCTCTCAGTATCATCAAAATCATCTTCAATATTTTCTAGTCTATGTATAATCATATAATTTAGACTTCCCTTTTCATACTCTCCATATTCATTCAAAGAACCTGCCTTAAGTCCAGTAAGAATTTCAATACCCCTATTTTGTCCTATAATGCCTTCAAGTGGTTTTATTTCATATTGTTGTGACATATGTAAAAATCCCTTTAATTAAATATACCTTTTTTCTTCACTTTAAAACATAAAAAACCAGAGTAGAAATTATTGGAATGATTTCTACTCTGGTAATTAAAATTATAGGGGGTATTATCATTGTTTATTTATAACTAAATAATGAATAAATAATGTACTATATATTATTAGTTAAATGCTTTAATTGTTTCTTTTGCTTAAGGTATATTGAGCCAATAATAATTAACCCAATTATATCTGATATTGATTCAGGATATACTAACATTAATCCACCAACGGCAAGAAGAATTCTCTCATGCCATTTCGCATCATCTAGTAAATAGCCAAACATGGCAGAACTAATTCCTATCATACCTATTATCGCTGATAATATAAGAAGAGGTAGTTGAATAAGACTTACATCAATTAATAGCATTTGAGAATCTAAGACAAACATATACGGTACAATAAACCCGCCAATAGCTAATTTGCTTGCCATTACCCCTGTCTTAAATGGATTACCTTTTGAAATTGCTGCTCCTGCATAAGCTGCTAAAGCAACAGGTGGTGTAATATCAGATAAAATACCAAAATAGAATACAAATAAATGTGATGACAATATCGGTACGCCAAGCTTCATTAGGATTGGCGCTGCTATAGTTGATGTTATTAAATAATTTGCAGTGGTTGGAACACCCATACCTAAAATTAAGCATGTTATCATCGTGAAAAACAGAGTTGGTATTAAGTGCCCTTGTGTTAAACTTATTAGTCCTTCTCCTAATTTCAGTCCAAGACCTGTCATTGTAACTACCCCTACTATTATTCCCGCTACTGCACATGCGCATGAAACACCGAGAATACCCTTCGCACCGTTAACTATACATATACCAATACGCGAACTTAATTCTCGAATCGGTATTCTAGTTGTCTTACGTAATTGAGGCACAACAATTGTAGATGCAATTCCCCAAAGAGCTGCTCTAGTTATAGTAAACCCTGCAGCCAAAAATCCAATAATTATAACTAATGGTATAATTAAATGTCCTTTCTCAATTACCAATAATTTTAAATTTGGCATTTGATCTTTAGGAATTCCAATCAACTTTTCTTTTTTTGCCGTTAAATCGACCGCAATATAAATTCCTGTGAAATATAGTATTGCAGGAACAATTGCAGCTTTTATGACTTCAATATATGGTATTCCCAACAATTCAGCTATTAGAAATGCAGCAGCACCCATAATTGGAGGCATTATTTGTCCACCAGTTGAAGCAGCTGCCTCTACAGCACCTGCAAATTCTGAACTATATCCTAATGATTTCATCATCGGTATTGTAAATGAGCCGGATCCCATAACATTAGAAATCGATGACCCGGAAACAGTTCCTTCCAAAGCACTACTAATAACTGCAACTTTAGCAGGACCTCCTGCTTTACTTCCAGCTACTGCATTTGAAAAATCATTAAAAAATTCACCTATACCCGTTTTCTCTAAAAAAGCTCCAAATAAAATAAACAGAAAAACAAATGTAGCACAAACTCCTAAAGGTGTACCCATAATGCCTTCTGTACTATAGAATAATTGAGATATTATCCTTGTAATAGAATAACCTTTATGTTTTAAAAAACCAGGAAACACACTTCCAAAATAGGCATATATCGTAAAAATAGTTGCAATAATTACTATAGCCCCACCTGAAACTCTTCGACATGCTTCAACTACTAATAAAATACCTATTCCACCAATGATTAAATCAGTTGTAGTATAAAAACCGATACGTTCTAATAATGCATTAAAATTAAATAGGTAGTAACTTACTATACCTAGAAATAAAAAACCTAACAGTATATCTACGAGACTCATTTTATCTTTTTCCCCTTTAGATGTTGCAGGGTAAAGCCAATAACATAAAGGTACTACAAATGCTAAATGTATCATACGCAATATTTGAGTAGGTACCGTTCCTCTTATAGATGAATATATTTGAAATAAAGTGAAAAACACCAAGCATATAGTTATTAATACATTAGGTATACCTGACAGTTTCCTAGTATTAGTTTCCTTATCCAAAGATTCAAGATCAATATCTTCAGCGGTCATAGGTTTTTTCTTAAATAAAGACATACTAACCTCCGTTCTGGCTATAAATAGGTACAACTAAAATAAATATTAGTACCCCAAGCCTCTTTTGTAAGTTGCTATATAATAAATGTTTAAAGCCAAGAAAATTATATTGATTATACTATAGAAGATGAGATTTCCCAACCTTCTATAGTATAATGCTAATTATTGCTTGCTTTTATTTTAATATACCTACTTCTTTATAGTATTTTGCTGCTCCTGGATGCAAAAACTCAAGATCTAACCCATTAATTGCTGTATCAATTGATAGATCTTCTCCTTTAACATTTACCTCTGCTAATTCCGCTTGATTTTCAAACATAGCTTTTGTATAATTATAAACCACTTCTTCACTAACTGTATTAAGTGCAGCAAGAGTTGCATTAACAGCAATTGTTTCGGTATCATCTGTCAAACCATACACATCTTTTTTAATAATATAAGGAGCAAAGAAAGCATATTTTTTTAATAATATATCCATATGTTCATCATCTATTGAAAGGAGTCTAACATCTCTAGTAAGGCTAGTTTCAGTTACTGCAGAAGTAGGTATCCCTGCAACTCCTATAAAAGCATCTAAAGAATTATCCTGAAACGCTGAAGCAGATTCTTTAAATGAAATGTAGTTTACATTAATATCTTCAAAAGTTATTCCATATGCTTCTAGAACTTGTTGCGCATTAACAGAAGTACCTGAACCAGCATCTCCTACAGATACACGTTTTCCCTTTAAATCAGCAATTGAATTTATTTCACTGTCTTCTGCAACAACTATTTGGAACACTTGTGGAAATAGACTAGCTATAGAAGAAAAAGTATCGATTTTCTTACCTTCATAAGCTTCTGTTCCAGTTAATGCATATGACATCATATCAGCATCAAGAAGAGCAAAGTCTACTTCTTCATTTGCAAGAAGTGCTATATTCTCTTTGCCTCCGGATGTAGCAGTTGCTGAAATATTTGTGCCAAGTTCTCTATTTATTATCTGACAAAGGGCACCACCATAAGGATAAAAAGTTCCAGATAAACCTGCTGTAGCCATAGTGTATTCCCCGCCTAAATTTAATGTTGTTTGATTAGGTAATTCTGTACTAGTTCCGGTTTCGGTAGGTGATTCTACATCTGTACTAGTTTCTTGGGAATTACATCCTACAAACATAGTAACGATTAAAGATAGAATAATTATGATACTTAAAAGTTTTTTCATCATTTTTCCTCCCAAATATTTTTTTCATAATCGCTTTGCTAATATTACTTTGAACTATAAACATTAACTAAAAACAAAAACAAAAAAGGCAAGACAAGGAAATCGTTTCCAAATTGTCTAACCTTAAACACCTTGGTAGATAAAGGATATTTATCAACCAGTAAGAAAAGTTCTAGTATTTAGTTTTTTGAATTTCATTTTTAATTATTATTTAATATTCATAATATCCTTTGTTTTTTAAGAATATCAGATATATTGGTTAAAGTCAAGACTCACTATCAAATCTCCTTATTAAACATTGGATAATACATTTTGTTTATTTACATTCCTTTGGTATCCATTCATCTGAAAACATAGGATAACTATCAGCAATTTCACGTGTTTCTTTTTTAATTTCATTCAATACAGATATATTGTCATAATTTTTAAGTGTCTTCCCAAGCAATCTTCCAATTCTATATAATTCATCTTCTTTTGCGCCTCTAGTTGTCATAATTGGGCTTCCTATTCGAAGTCCACTTGATACATCATTTGGAAGTTTATCGAATGGAATCATATTTTTATTGGTAACAATACCAACAGAATTAAGAACATTCTCAGCTTCCTGACCTGAAGGAATTAATGATAAAACATCTATCAAAACCATATGATTATCAGTGCCACCAGTAACTAGGCGTAAGCCTTCATCTGAACAACCTCTAGCCAAGGCTTTCGCATTATCAATGACTTGTTTACCATATTTCTTAAATTCATCTGACATACACTCTTTAAAAAGCACAGCTCGAGCAGCAATCATATCCGCCTTTGGCCCTCCCTGAATTTTAGGAAATACCCCTCTGTCTATTTTATTACCTATTGGTTCTTTACATAATATTATACCGCATCCACGAGGTCCGCGAAGGGTTTTTTGTGTAGAAAATGTTACAACATCAGCATAAGGAACTGGTGAAGAAATCGCTCCAGCTGCGATAAGCCCTATATCATGTGCACTATCAACCCACAGATAAGCACCAACTAATTTAGCAATTTCAGCAAATCCTTTATAGTCGATTGTTCGTGGATATGAAGAAGCGCCACATACTATTATCTTTGGTTTATGCTCTTTTGCAAGTCTAAGAACATTGTCAAGATCTATTATTTCATCCTTTTCACTAACACCATAATGAATCACATTATAAAGTTTACCACTTATATGAAAGTTTGCACCATGACTCAAATGGCCTCCATCTTTTAGATTCATAGACAAAATAGTGTCTCCCATATTTAAAAGCCCCAACATAACTGCTACATTTGCAATGGTTGCATTTCCAGATTGAATATTTGCATGCTCACATCCAAATAATTCTTTTAATCTTCTAATTGCTACCTGTTCAGCTGCATCAGCATATTCACATCCTCCAACATAGCGCTTGCCAGGATACCCTTCGGTATTTTTATTAGTAAATGCACTCCCCTCTAAACAAGTACTAAGTACAGATGCAACATTCTCTGAGGCAATTAAACCAATAACTGTTCTTTGTCTCTCCTCTTCCTTTTTTAGCAAATCTGACATCTCCGGGTCAAATTTTTCCAGCATTTTTAAAGCTTCAACTTTTTCCATATGAACTCTCCTTCCATTAATTAATATATATAAAAAAAGATCAAGTTGATGAAATATCTATTTCAATCGACTTGATCTTAATTATATTAGTATATAAGAGCTTTTTATATCCCAATAAGTAAGATTTATTTATTTTTTAATATTATATAACACGTTTTTCAGGAAAAATCATAAGGTATCTATTTTGAACATCCTTAAGTGCTGCAATTAAAGCTTTTTGAATTAATGCATAAAACCTATTTTTTATAATTTCAATCATAGTGTCTAATTCAGTTAATATATTTTTACCACAGAGTAACATTCGAATAAAATCTTTTGTTTCATCCATTACCGTATTACACGCTAAATCGACAATTATATCAGTATTTTTATCAACAATTATGCTTAATGAAAATGTATGATATAATGCGTTGATAGCATCTTCACTACTAGGCTTTGCTTGCCCAGTTATGAACACGGTGGAATCAGCATAAATGTAAGTCATATCTGACACACTCCAATTGTATATTATTAAATAAGAATATATATTACAAACTTAAAAAAGTAAGATTATCTTTTACAGATATCGTTTTCAAAAGTTTCATAATTTTATTTATCATAACATGTTTTCAAATTATAATCAAGTGTTTTAACACTCTGAAAATTATACCCTAGGTTGTAATGTTAAGTGACTGACTTTTCCATGAAATATTTTATACAATTGTTTTGCTCAAATAGCCGTTTGAAGCCTTAAAAATATTTGTCAAGGGTGGTCTTCCCTTTACTAATATTTTTATAGATTCTATAATTTTATGCCGCAAAATCCTATAGTTCAATTTTTAAATGTGCTTCTTTTTGAATGGAACTTTTTCCACCAAACAATCGTCTAGGATAATTATTTATCCGTGATTGTATTTTCATTATTTTCTCCTTTGGTATTGGAGATATTAGTGTTCCTTTAGGGACAAATCTTCTAATCATTCCATTAGTTTGTTCATTGGTTCCTCGTTCCCAAGAGCTATAGGGATGACAATAATATATCTGCGTTCGCTTTTTCGTCTTACTTCTTAATGAACGCTCCATTTTATTATGGTTTAAAAACTCACTTCCATTATCTACTGTTATTGTTTTAAACATCTCCGCAAATCTTACTCTTCCTATCTTTCTTTCAATACCATCTAATACCTTTATTACACACTCCTGTGTCTGGCTTTTTAATTTAAATATTAATACCTTTCTAAGCTTCCTGTCTACCATTGTCAATAAACAGTTATCGTCTTTTCCTTTAGGTCCTTCTATACAGTCCATTTCCCAATGCCCTGTCTCAGAGCGATTGCTAGCAGTCTTTGGACGATCCCATATACTCTTACCATCTACATTCCTATGAGAACGTCTAACCCTTCTTTGCTTACGTTTTAACTCTTTACCTTCTCGTGGTAAATCTTTATTTGTTAGATTTGGGAAGATACCTTGGTCTATATAATTGTATAGGGTTTTTGTACATATTTTTGTTTTAAACTTTTCTCCCGTATTAGGATTACAAAATCCTGTTCTTTCTAGCTCCTTTATTACAGCATCTGGTGAATATTTATTTTCTATTGTTTTGCATTCGACATATTTTACAAATTCATAGTCATTAGCTATCTTGAGATCTGGTCCCTTATTACTGGATTGATAATCGTAATCTTGCTGAGCAACTTCTGCACTGTAGCTCTTATATTTTATTAATTCTGAAGAAAGTTGCATTACTTTCCCTCTCCTTAATTCTCTTCTTATTGTAGATTCACTGCAACCAATCTTATCTGTAAGAAGACTAACAGATACCCTTTTAGGATATGCCTTTTTTACCAAACACTCTATTAATTGTCTTTCTTGGTATTCAAGGTGTTTACCTTTTTTCTCTTTCAGATATCATGTAATTGACCCAATGATTTATCCCCCTTTGTATTTCTAGCTGATTACATTGTATAGGATATTTCATTGGGTTTCATTTTTTGATTTTCTGTCACTTCATTTTACAACTTGCCAAGTTTCTTGTCAAAATCAACATGGTCATCTTCAATATCTTTTAATCTGTCCATAATCATATAATTTAGACTTCCCTTTTCATACTCTCCATATTCATTTAAAGTAGCTACCTTAAATCCAGTAAGAATTACAATACCCCTATATTGTCCTATAATGCCTTCAAGTGGTTTTATCTCATATTGTTGTGACATATGCAAATGAAGTCACTTTATATTAACCATTCACCAAATAGAGAACCTATTAAGGTAACTGCTGTTTTTGCAGTTACATTG
>CAZWTU010000081.1:0-7390 GCA_964637035.1 uncultured Tissierellaceae bacterium | reverse complement strand
ATTGAAATAAATCAAGGACTTTTAAATATTGGGGTAGCCTATGAAGCAAGGGAATTTAATAGTCTTGTAGAAGCTTACAATGTAAAAGCAGATTTGTCTAATATTGAAAATTTAGATATATTTGGAGAATTTTCAAAAGACCAATTAGACTTATTAGTAAAAAATAATTTTGTGGTTAACCCTACAAAGCAGGAGCAATTATTTCATATATATGAAAATAATGAATACAAGGACATACCTTCTTTTATAACTACGGATTCAGTTTTGCAAGTCTATCATATATTTTATGACTATAATTTAAGAACATTGGAGAACAACAAGCTATTAGCTTTACTAGAAGAAATGACAGAAAGTATGTTGGAGAATTCTATTGACTTATATAATGATTTAGAAAATCAAGAAATGAAAAATCTCCAATTAAAAAACATAGGATTTTTTGCAGTTGGACAGCTTGGACTAGAAAAAGAACTTCCCATTGGAGTGCCAGAAGAAGCTAGAAATATGGCTGTAGAAGAATTAAAGAAAATCAAAGACCATGGTGGATTTCAACAATCTAGCCTATTTCCCTATGAACTGGACTATAGTCAATTTACTGTTAGGGGACACTACACTAGGTCAGATGATTTGGCTAGATATTTTAGGACAATGATGTGGTATGGCCAGGCACCATTTCCTTTCCATTTTGCTAATGGAGAAAGAAATGTAGACCAAACAATTCAGGCATTGTTAATATCAGCTAGTTTATATTCTGATAAGGAAAGCTATGAAAAATGGGAGAACATATATGAACCAACTAATTTTTTTGTAGGAAGTTCTGATGATTTAGGAATTTATGAATATGGAAAATTATTAATAAAAGTTTATGGGAAAAGTCCGGATTTGAACAAACTGAATGATAAGGAAAAAATAGAGGAAATATATAAGGAAGCTGAAAAACTTCCTGAACCAGAAATACAGGCTAAATACACCAGTGTAACCACACCGGTTGGCAAACAGTTTAGATTAATGGGGCAAAGATATGTGATGGATGCAGATATAATTCAAGACTTGGTGGAGCCTATGATGAGGCCTGTCCCTTCAGGATTAGATGTAATGGCAGTATTTGGTTCAGAAAGAGCAAAGGAAATCCAATTAAATAAGGAAATTAATCAACATTGGGAGGATTATCCAAAGGAAATTGATAGGCTTAAGGATAAATTTGCTAAAATAGCCCAAGAAGAATGGATGGGAAATATGTATCAAGGATGGCTTTGGACATTACAAGCATATATGGAACCCTTTGGAGAGGGTTATCCATCTTTTATGACCAATGAGGCCTGGGTAGATAAAGACTTGAACACAGCCCTTGGATCCTGGTCAGAGTTAAAGCATGATACTATACTTTATGGTAAGCAATCTGGTGCAGAAATGGGTGGCGAAGATTACGAAGAAGTGCCAGTAGTAGGATATGTTGAACCAAATATAGAAGTATATGAAAAATTATTATGGTTGACTAAATTCTCTAGGAAAAATTTATCTGCTAGAGGTTTAAAGATAGATGAAATAGATATGAAAATGGAAATTTTTGAAGATCTTTTAGAATTTCTAATAAATTGCTCTGTAAAACAATTAAGAAATGAAGAATTAACCCCAGAAGAATATAAATATATTGAGATATATGGAGGAGTTTTAGAAGGCTTAACCCTTTCTTTTACAGATGTAATAATGTCAGCCGCAGATAAAAACATGGCAGTAATAGCAGACTTCCATACTATTGCACCAAATCAATACAGCAATGGAGGATACTTAGAAGCTGGAGTAGGTCCTGCATATGAAATATATGTAGTTGTGCCAATAGGAGGTAAACTATATCTTACTAGAGGAGGAGTATTTTCTTATAATGAGTTTGTTTCCGGAGATAGATTAACTGATGAAGAATGGCAAAAAATGATAGAAGAAGACAATCAACCGCCCATGCCAGAGTGGACAGATTCATTTATAAAAGAAGGAAAGGGAGAAATACCTTTTCCTGATTATAAGCAATGGTAAAGATGCGACAGTTCAACCGTCCCCCTGTCTCAGAAAATGGAATTCTCCAGAGGATTCCATTTTTTTATGTTCTTTATGTGGTTTATCTGGCAAACTTGGATGAAATAGGGTAATATTATAGAATGATGAAATTGGAGTTGATAATATGCTTGGAACAATAATTAATAGTATATCTATTATAATTGGGGGAATAATTGGAGTAGTTATAAAAAAAGGAATAAAGGAATCCTATAAAACAACTATTATGGACGGTATAGGGCTTACGGTTATAATCATAGGTGTAATGGGAGCTATAAAAACAGAAAACATTATTTTACTTATAGGAAGTATAGTGGTTGGAGGAATCCTAGGGGAATTTATTGCTATAGAGAAGAAACTTGATAATATAGGGAATTCCCTTCAAAATAAATTAGGATCTAAGGACAGCAATTTTTCACAAGGCTTTGTAACTGCTTCATTAATATTTTGTGTAGGGGCCATGGCTATAATAGGAAGCCTTGAAGCTGGAATACAGGGAGATTATAATACCTTATTTGCTAAATCTATTATAGACGGAATTACATCTATAATATTTGCTTCAACACTTGGTATAGGAGTTGCCTTTTCTTCCATACCAGTATTTTTATATCAAGGAAGTATTACATTACTGGCCAATTCAGTAAAAGATTTACTTACTCCACAGGTAATAAATGAAATGTCCGCTGTAGGGGGAATGTTAATTATGGCAATAGGTATAAATATACTGGGATTGAAGAAAATCAAAGTTGGTAATCTACTTCCAGCAGTTTTTATCCCTATAATATATTCCATATTTGTAAGTTTAATCAAAATTGCAAGGTAAAACCAATAATTTAAAGATAAGATGACTAAAATGGAGATAAAAGAACATAATAGCAATATATCATTATAAAACATTATATATGAAACTTGCATAGATTGATTATTTTGAGTAACATATATAATATACCATTAGCACTCAACGACAATGAGTGCTAACAAAATGAAAACATGTATTATAAATATAAGGAGGTAAAAAATGAATATTAAACCGTTAGGAGACAGAGTAGTAATTAAAAAAGTAGAAGCTGAAGATAAGACCAAATCAGGTATTGTATTACCTAGTAGTGCTAAGGAACAGCCACAGATGGCAGAAGTTATGGCAATTGGTGCAGATATTACAAATGATGAAAAGAAGAAAGACCAAGTTAAGGTTGGAGACAAAGTAATATTCTCCCAATATGCAGGAACAGAAATAAAAGTAGATGGCAAAGAAGTAACTATAGTAAAATTAAATGATATTTTAGCAGTAGTAGAGTAAAAAAACTGAACATAAAAAGGAGTGTGTAATATAAATGGCTAAGGAAATTAAATTTGGAGAAGATGCACGTCGTGCCATGGAAACTGGTATAAATAAATTAGCAGACACAGTAAAAGTAACTTTAGGGCCAAAGGGTAGAAATGTTGTATTAGATAAGGCATTTGGTTCACCACTTATTACAAATGATGGTGTTACTATAGCCCGTGAAATAGAATTAGAAGATAAATTTGAAAATATGGGAGCACAACTTGTTAAAGAAGTAGCTACAAAAACCAATGATATAGCTGGAGATGGAACAACAACAGCTACATTATTAGCACAAGCAATTATTAGAGAAGGACTTAAGAACGTAGCAGCAGGTGCTAACCCAATAATCCTTCAAAAAGGAATAAGAGTAGCAGTAGATGCAGCAGTTGAAGAAATAAGAAAGAAATCAGTAAAAGTTGCTTCAAAAGAAGCTATAGCTCAAGTTGCTTCAATATCAGCAGGTGAAGAAGCTATTGGGGATTTAATAGCAGAAGCTATGGAAAAGGTAGGTAATGACGGAGTAATTACTGTAGAGGAATCAACATCTATGGGAACTACATTAGAAGTAGTAGAAGGTATGCAATTTGATAGAGGATATGTATCACCTTACATGGTTACAAATACTGATAAAATGATTGCTGAAATAGAAAACCCATATATATTAATAACAGATAAGAAGATTTCAAATATACAAGAAATCCTTCCAATCCTAGAGCAAATAGTAGAGCAATCTAAACCTTTGGTTATAATAGCTGAAGACATTGAAGGCGAAGCTATGGCCACTCTAGTAGTAAATAAACTTAGGGGAACTTTTAACGTTGTTGCTGTTAAGGCTCCTGGATTTGGAGATAGAAGAAAAGAAATGCTACAAGATATAGCAATATTAACAGGTGGAAAAGTAATATCAGAGGAATTAGGATATGAATTAAAAGATGCTACTGTTGATATGTTAGGTCAAGCAGATAAGATAAATGTAGATAAAGAAAATACAGTAATAGTAAATGGTCAAGGAGACCAAGAAGAAATAAAAAATAGAATTAGACAATTAAAAGTTCAAATAGAAGAAACAGAATCAGAATTTGATGTTGAAAAACTTCAAGAGAGATTAGCAAAACTATCAGGTGGAGTAGCAGTTATACAAGTAGGTGCAGCAACTGAAACTGAATTGAAGGAAAGAAAACTTAGAATAGAAGATGCTCTTGCAGCAACTCGTGCAGCAGTAGAAGAAGGTATAGTCCCAGGTGGTGGAACAGTGCTTATAGACGCTATTCCAGCAGTAAAAGAATTACTTGCAGACTATCATGGAGATGAAAAAACAGGTGTTAATATTATAATTAGAGCTTTAGAAGAGCCAGTGAGGCAAATCGCAGCAAATGGTGGTTTAGAAGGTTCTGTTATAGTTGAAAAAGTAAAGGCTGAAGAAGTAGGAATCGGTTTTGATGTAATGACTGAAAAATATGTAGATATGATAAAAGTAGGTATAGTTGATCCAACTAAAGTAACTAGATCAGCTTTACAAAATGCTTCATCAGTAGCTTCAATGGTTCTAACAACAGAAGCAGGAGTAATAGATGTAGCAGAAGATGACCCAATGGCAGGTATGGGCGGCATGGGTGGCATGGGCGGTATGGGTGGAATGATGTAGTTAAGCTACAGACCCTTTGAGATTAATATTAGGAGCTTTTCATTAGTTGACCAAACTTTTGAAAGGCTTCTTTTTTATTTTGCAGTAATAAAATCTGCTTATGGGTTATAGTAATTAGATAGGATATATTTCTATTGTATTATTATCCAAAAAGGTGTAAAATTAAAAGAGTATCTACAAAGGGGGTGGATTAATATAAAAAGACATAATATATATATATTGTTGACTAATAGTGGTTCCTTACTTTCAAAATGTATCAATATATATACAAAGGAACCTTATACCCATGTATCAATATCGTTTGATGAGGAATTAAACCAACTCTATAGTTTTGGTAGATTAAGACCTAACAATCCAATTATAGCTGGCTTTGTAAAGGAAGATATAAAAAATGGAACATATAAGAAATTTCCAGACACTATGTGTGCATTGTATTCAATTCAGATAAATAATGTTCAATATAAGAAATTAAAAAAGGAAATTAGGAGATTCAAGAAAGATGGAAAGAAATATGGTTATAATTTTATAGGATTAATTGGGGTTATGGTAAACTATCCCATAGGAAGAAAAGACAATTATTTTTGCTCTCAATTTGTATCATCATTATTAAACAAGAGTGGAATTATTTTAATAGATAAACCATCGGGCCTTACAGCACCCAGGGACTTTAGAGAATGTAGGGACTTAAACTTAGTATACGAAGGCAATTTGCAATCATACGATGTAAAGCAATCATATTTATATTTATAATTTTATAAAATAATTATTTAAACTGTTGATAGATAAAACTATTAACAGTTTTTTAAATTTTTACTAAGGCCGTGATATTTTCATTTTGCATTTTTCAACAAATTGAGATATTATGAATAGGTAAAATAATTTAGTCAGGAGGAACTTATGGTATTTTCTAGTATAACATTCATTTTTTATTTTCTGCCCATAATTTTATTACTATATTATATAATACCAAACAAGTACAAAAACTTACTTTTTCTATTAGGGAGTTTGGTTTTTTATTCTTGGGGGGAAATTAGATATATACCATTAATAATTGTATCAATTGTTGGCAATTATTATTTTGGATTATTATTTGAAAATAAAAAAATTAAGAAAAAAAATGTGATGATATTAGCTTGTGTTTTTAATATTGGTATCTTAGGTATTTTTAAGTACACTATCTTTTTTCTAGGAATAATTAATAGTATATTTAGTTTTAGTATACCTATACCAAATATTAGATTGCCTTTAGGTATTTCTTTTTTCACCTTCCAGGCCCTAAGCTATGTTATTGACGTATATAGGGGCCAGGTACCAGTTCAAAAGAAAATTATGAACTTAGGCTTATATATTGTAGCTTTTCCACAATTGATTGCAGGACCAATAGTTAGGTATAGTACAGTAAATGAGCAGATAGTAGATAGAAGCCATACAGGGGAAAAATTTTCCCAGGGTACAAGAAGATTTTTATTGGGGCTAGGAAAAAAGATACTCCTATCAAACCCATTGGCACTTTTGGCTAATGCTAGCTTTGGATCAATAGGTCATTTGACTCTTTTATCATCTTGGCTTGGTATAATAGCCTATACTTTTCAGATATACTATGATTTTAGTGGTTATTCAGACATGG
The DNA here is from genome assembly GCA_964637035.1 of uncultured Tissierellaceae bacterium. Lineage (GTDB taxonomy): Bacteria > Bacillota > Clostridia > Tissierellales > Tissierellaceae > CAZMMV01. The sequence goes on along the minus strand of CAZWTU010000081.1, from coordinate 745 downwards.
CAATTGGATTGGGAAAGATGTTTGGATTTGAATATGAGGAGAACTTCAATTATCCATATATTTCAAAAAGTATAAGTGAGTTTTGGAGGCGTTGGCATATTTCCTTAGGGACTTGGTTTAAAGATTATGTATATATTCCCTTAGGTGGCAATAGGACAAGCAAAGTAAAAAACATAAGAAATTTATTTCTTGTATGGTTTTTAACAGGTATGTGGCATGGTGCATCTTGGAATTACATTATTTGGGGACTTTATTATGGAATATTAATATTTATGGAAAGAAAGACCAAAGGATTAAGGGGAAAAATACCTGGATTTATCAATATGATATTTACTTTTCTTTTAGTTGTAATAGGTTGGGTGTTTTTTAGAATTGAAGATATGAATCTAGCTTTTGCCTATTTCAAATCCTTGTTTAATATAGGTAATATTGGTCTTATAGATATAGGCAGTAGAGTTAATTTATATGACAATATACTCCTTTTGACCCTTTCATTTATTTTGGCAACTCCAGTCTTAAGTAATCTTGCTAAGAAGTTCTACGGGAAAAGAAATTTTAAAGGAAAATATATGGATTTAGTGGAGACCTTGTTTTATATTCTTATACTCTTAATGTCAACAATTTATTTAGTGAACTCTACATACAATCCATTTATATATTTTAGATTTTAGAAAATACAGTGGCCATTTTATTTTAGGGGCTAGCAAAAGGAATGATAGTTAATATGAAAGAAAAAAATTATTTA
>CAZWTU010000080.1:0-7401 GCA_964637035.1 uncultured Tissierellaceae bacterium | reverse complement strand
CTACCTTACCACCTCTTGAATAAGGGGCTATAAGGTCTACTACTTTTATTCCTGTTACAAACATCTCCTTTGAAGTTTCTTGTTCTTCAAAGGATGGTGGGTCTCTATGGATAGGAAGCCTTTCAACATCTTTTAAATCTCCCTTTTCATCTATGGTCTCTCCCAATACATTAAATAACCTACCTAGAGTAGCTTTTCCTACTGGTACAGAAATAGGTGCTCCTGTATTTTTTGCTTCCATTCCTCTTATGAGGCCATCAGTTGAACCCATAGATATACATTTAACTATATCATCACCAACATGTTGTGCAACTTCTACAATTAGTGTGCCTCCAGACTTGGTTTCTATTTCAACAGCATTCAATAGCTCTGGTAGGTTTTCTTCATCAAATCTAATATCAACTACGGGGCCTATAACTTGAACAATCTTACCTATGTTCTTCTCCATTTGCCCTCTCCTTTCTTCACTATTTTAGAGCGTCAGCACCAGAGACAATCTCTGATATTTCCATTGTAATAGCCGCTTGCCTAGCCCTATTATAGCTTATATTTAATTCTTCAATCATTTCTTCAGCATTATCAGTGGCAGCCTCCATAGCTAATCTTCTAGCTGCCTGCTCACTGGCAGAAGCCTCAATTAGGGCCCCAAAAATACTGCTTTGTATATATTTAGGAATCAAGTAAGAAAGTACTTCTTCAGTAGAAGGTTCAAACTCCACTAGTCTTCTTATATTACCTGAATCCTCTCTTACTTTCTCTGAGGGAAGTAGCCTTAACAATTTAGGCTCTTGGTTAATAGTATTGACAAAGCTAGTAAATACTATATTTATTTCATCTACTTCATTATTTTCATATAATTCTAAAGCCTTTTCACCTATTCTTCTTGCATCATAATAATGAGGGTCTTCAGATATACCAATAAAATTATCCACTACTTGGAAATCTCTTTTCGAAAAATAATCCCTAGCCTTAGAGCCTATAGCTATAATTTTTGAATCATGGTGGTTACTCCTTATAGCATCCTCTGCTAAACGAATAACTGAGGAGTTATAACCACCAGCCAGACCCCTATCTGCAGAAATCACAATATACAAGGAGTTTTTTAATTCTCTCCTATCCAATAATGGATGATTTAGGTTTTTTTCATGTACCAATATATCTTGAATGTTTTCAAGAACTGTATTGTAATAGGGTCTTGATTTACCAAGTTTTACCCTAGCCCTTTTAAGCTTTGAAGATGAAACTAATTCCATAGCCTTAGTTATCTGTTTAGTGCTACTTATCCCTTTTATTCGACCTCTTATTTCTTTTGTTGACTGAGCCAAAATTCACACCTCCAGCTTCTAAGGGAATTAGAAGTTTTTCTTAAATTCACCAATTGCCTCTTTGATTCTTTCAATGTTTTCATCTGATAAATCCTTTGTAGTCCTTATTTCTTCACCTATTTCAGGATAATTGTTATCTACAAATAGTAAAAATTCATTCTCAAATTCGGAAATTCTGGATACAGGCACATCTGTAAGATGCTTATTTAAAACTGTATATAAAATAATAACTTGATGCTCTACAGGTGATGGTGAATATTGGGCTTGCTTCAATATTTCAAGCATTCTCTCACCCTGGTCAAGTCTAGCCTTAGTTTCCTTATCTAAATCAGAACCAAATTGTGCAAAAGCTTGTAAATCCCTATATTGTGCTAGTTCCATTTTTATACTTGATGAAACTTTTTTCATAGCCTTAATTTGTGCGTTTCCACCAACTCTTGAAACAGAAAGACCTGAGTTTATAGCTGGTCTTTGTCCAGAGAAGAATAGATCTGTCTCTAGGAATATCTGTCCATCAGTTATGGATATAACATTAGTAGGGATATAAGCTGATATATCTCCTGCCTGGGTTTCTATAATAGGTAGTGCAGTTATTGAGCCACCACCATATTTTTCATCTAATTTTGCAGCTCTTTCAAGTAATCTTGAATGAAGATAGAATACGTCTCCTGGATAAGCTTCCCTTCCTGGTGGACGTCTAAGTAATAGTGACATTGCCCTATAAGCAACAGCGTGCTTAGATAAGTCATCATAAACTATTAGAACATCTTTACCTTGGGCCATAAACTCTTCTCCAATAGTTACTCCAGCATAGGGAGCAATATATTGAAGTGGTGCAAGTTCACTAGCTGTAGAAGATACAACTACGGTATATTCCATAGCACCCCTTCTTTCAAGGACATCAACTATTTGTGCAACAGTAGATCTTTTTTGACCAATTGCCACATAAATACAAATAACATCTTCATGCTTTTGGTTTAATATTGTATCTATTGCAATGGCAGTCTTACCTGTTTGCCTATCTCCTATAATAAGCTCCCTTTGTCCCCTACCAATGGGAACAATGGAATCTATTGCTTTTATACCAGTTTGTATGGGTTCATCAACGCTCTTTCTAGTGATTACACCAGGAGCTATTTTTTCAATGGGGCTAAATTTATTAGTATCTATGCTTCCTTTACCATCAATTGGTTGGCCTAATGAATTGACAACCCTACCTAGCATAGCATCTCCCACTGGAACCTCTACAATCCTACCAGTTCTTTTTACAGTGTCTCCCTCTTTGATTTCCATGTCACTACCTAAAAGAACACAACCAACATTATCCTCTTCAAGATTTAGTGCCATACCATAAACTTCTCCCGGAAATTCAATAAGTTCACCAGCCATACAACCTTCCAAACCATGTATTCTTGCAATACCGTCACCAACTTGGATAACACTACCAACATCTATCATATCTAAAGTTTTTTCATATCTTTTTATTTGTTCCTTAATTATGGAACCTATTTCTTCTGGTCTTAACTCCATTTTCTCACCTCACTCTTAGCTAATTGTTTGTGCCTAATAATATTTTACTTAAAGAATCCAATTGTCCTTTAAGACTGCCATCTACAACCTTGTTCTCAATATTAAGTACTACACCACCAATTACTGATTTATCAATTTCATTGGTAAGTTCTACTGTCTTATCTAGTTTACTGGCCAATACTTCCACAAGCTTATTCCTTGCTTTTTCTTCCATAGGCACTGCTGTCATAGCAACAACTTTGATAATATTTTTATGTTCATTAAATAATTCTTTATACTTTGTAATTATATCTATAATATGAGCTTCTCTTCTTTTATCAATAAGGATATAAATAAAATTAACCAGCTCTTGGGATAATTTATCTTTAAATATCCTATTTATTAAATCCTTTTTCTCATCCTTTTTAATCCTTGGATGACTTAAAAGCTGAAGCAATTGTTCTTCTTGGTCAAAAACAGTTTGCAAGAAATCTAATTCCTTGTTAAATTCATCTATTTTATCCAGGTCTAAGCCTGCTTCAAATAATGCTAAAGCATATCTTTTGCTAACTAATTCTGCCATTTTGAACTACCTACCTCATCAATAAATTTATCGATTAAGATTTTTTGCTTATCCATACTTACTTCTTCTTCCATTATCTTAGAAGCAATTAAGACACCTATTTCTCCAGCCTGCTTCTGTATTTCCTGAAGTGCAGCATCTCTTTCACGGGAAATTTCCCTTCTAGCATTTGCTATTATACTTTCAGATTCTTTTCTTGCATCTGATATAATACCTTCTCTCAACTCTTCACCACGTCTTCTTGCACCCTCGATGATTTCTTGACTTTCCTTTTTAGCAAGATCTATTCTTGATTCATAATCTTCTTTTAAAATTTTAGCATCTTCTTGTAAGGCCTTGGCACCGTCAATATCACTTTGTATGCTTTCTTTTCTTTCATTTAACATCTTAGTTACAGGTTCATGCAAGAACCTCTTCAGCAGCAAATAAAGTAAAAATAAAGCTACCCAAGCTAAGATTACAGATGACGTTATGGGTAAGGGTCTAACTACTATATCCATAAACTAACCTCCTCTGCTCTTTATCTTAATAGATTTTAATAGATATTAAAGAGCTCCTAATAATGGTCTAACGAATATTAATATAATAGCTATAACTAATCCGTATATACCAGTAGTCTCAGCTACTGCTTGACCTAAAAGCATTGTTCTTGTAATATCTGCCTGAGCTTCAGGCTGTCTTCCTACTGCCGCTGCCGCTTGGCCTGCTGCATTACCTTGACCTATACCAGCACCAATACCTGCAATCATAGCTAATCCTGCACCTATTGCTGAACATCCTAATACAAAAGCTTCACTTGATATACCTTGTAACATTTCTTTTCCTCCTCCCAAAATTTAAACAACTATTCTATTTCTGCTCCTCCTATAAATATCATAGTTAACATAATAAATATAAAAGTTTGTAACAAACCGGAAAATATATCAAAATACGCATGTAGTGGCAATGCTATAACTGGAGCAAAATACCCTAACGCTTGATACAATAATCCTAAGATAATACCACCACTCATTATATTACCGAAAAGACGGAATGATAATGAAATAGGATTTGCTAATTCTCCAATTACATTTAATGGAGCTAAAAGTGGAACTGGTTCTCCAAAACTTTTAATATACCCACCTAGGCCACCACCATTTTTAAATGTCCAAAACTGTGTTAGGACAAAAGTTACTAAGGCCAAAGATAGTGTCACCGAGTAATCTGATGTAGGCGGTGTAAGCCCTATTAAACCTAGTAAATTAGCCACTGCTAAAAACATTGCCAAAGTCAAAATGTAGGGTCCAAATCTTTTTACATTTTGCTTGCCCATAGTAGAACTAACTAAATTATCAACAGCTTCTACTAGGATTTCTACTACATTTAGGAAATTAGATGGAACCTTATCTGCTTTGGCCTTTTTAATCTTACTATTTACTATAAAGGCAAATATAACTAGTACAATAGCTACAAACCACATATTGACTATTGTATCTGGTATAAGTATTTCCTTCCCAGCAAATGTTATTAATATTTCCAAATATATCACTCCTTTCAAATACACATATCCTATATTATTTTTATTGTTTCCTAAATGCAATATATAATTAATTGAGATAAGATTCGAATCTCCAAATTGTTTATCCCAATCTACAATTTGTTTATCTCTAATTAGCTATTTATGAAAGTTTTTATCAAAAATCGTGGATCCTATAATCACAAATTTCACACTTAATAGGCCTCCTACAGTTGATAGTAAATTTAAATATTCTGCCTTTGCAGCTACTAATATTACAAAAAAATAAATTATATAACGTGCAAAGTAATGAGTAATTGAATATCCTTTGGCCCTAGCAGGCCTCATATTTACTGCTTTACTTATAGTATTGTCAAGTAGTTTCAATGTTAATATGCTTATTATAGAACCAAATATTAAACCAAGAATTATAGACTTAGGCTCTTGAAACATAAGGGCAAATATTCCAGACACTAACAAAACTAATATCATAACTCTTTTTCCTATATTAAATACTAGATTATTATTCATCTTTTTTCTTCCTCTTATTATCTTTACTTCCAGCTAGTTTGAAAATATTTAAAAATCCTGCACCAGCACCAATAATGATGAGGATAATAGAAAAGACTCCATTTGTACCTGCTTTTTTATCTATGTACTGACCTACATATACCCCTAATAGTATAGGAGTAATTATAGAAATGCCAATTTGAGATATTAATGCTAAGTTCTTGAGCATATATTTGTTATTACTATCATTACCATTATTACCATTCTTGCCATTTTTCATTATTTCACCTCAAAAAATTCATGAATAAACACTATATAGCATATCTTATCTTTAAAGTATAACATATTTCTTATATTTTTTTACCAATAAGTTAAATTATATAAAAGATTTGCTCAATTTGCAAGAAGTTAATGGAATACTATAACAAAAAATAGCCCTTGAAAAGGGCTATTTTTATACCGTAATAATTTTATAACAATAAAAATGCTACGGAAATAATTATACCAGAATAGAATAATAACATTATACAATACCCCATAATATCCCTTGCACCAAGCCCTGCAATACCTAAAGCTGGTAAGGCCCAGAAGGGTTGAATCATATTAGTCCAAGCATCTCCCCATGAAATAGCTAAAGCAGTTTTCGCTGCGTCTACGCCTAGTGCTGCACCTGCTGGCATCATGATTGGAGCCTGAACAGCCCACTGTCCTCCGCCTGAAGGCACGAAAAAGTTAACTATACCTGCACTAAGGAAGGTAAATATTGGGAATGTAGTTGCCGTTGAAATACCTACGAACCAATTAGATATATTTCCTGCTAAACTCATACCACTTGCGCCAGTTCCCGTCATCATACCCATAATTCCTGCATAAAATGGGAATTGAAGTATAATACCAGATGCTGTCTTAGTAGCTTCACCTATTGCATGTATAAACCTTCTTGGTGTTCTATGGAACAACATACCAAATGTAAGGAATATAAGATTAACTATATTTAAGTTTAAAGCAAATCCGTTGTTTATAAAATAATTTCCTAAGTAAACCAATGAAATAGCAACAACTATATAGGTAATTATTTTACTGTTTTCAACTTTGTCTGCAGGTGTATCATTTTTACCAACTAAGTCCATCTCTGCATCTCTTAATAAGTTTTTATCAACAGTAACAGTCTTATCCTTTGCAGGATGCATAGCTGCGTTGATTATAGGTAAGGTTAATATTAATACTGCTGAAATAACTAAGTTTAATGGTGAAAAAATTGTTTGTGACGTTGGTATAGCCTGTGTAACTGCTCCTGCTGTCATGCCTGCTAAGTCATTTGAAGCTGTTGCTAGTGTTAATGGAATAGAAGCTGAAAAACCTCCATGCCATACTAAGAATCCACTATAGGCACTTGCTATTAGAAGTCTATAGTCTACATCTTCTACCCTCTTAGCTAGTTCCCTGGCATATAGGGCTCCTATTACAAGTCCAAATCCCCAGTTTAACCAGCATGCTATGGCAGAAACAAAGGAAACTGCTAATATAGCCTGAGTTGGAGTATTAGCCACCTTAGCTAAGTTGTGCAAACCCTTCTTAATTGGTGTTGAACTAGCTAGGGTATGGCCAGTTATTAAAACTAGTGCCATCTGCATGGAAAATGCTAATAGATTCCATACTCCATCGCCCCAATGGTTGATCATGTCTAGCAAACTTTGCCCAGTGTTTATTACACCAAATACTAATGTTATGATAGTAAGAAATATTGCAAATAAGAAAGCATCTGGTAAGTATTTCTGAACCAAGTTTACAAACACATTTGTCATTTTTTTAAACATTTCATTTCCCCCTTTTTTATTTAAAACAATTAATATGCTTATTATTAAGCTATACCATTGTTTTTTTGATTTTAAGCAAATAAAAGCCTAGATGTTAGTCGTATGACAAACATCTAGGCTAACTATTACATTTCTATTTTTATTAAGTTTTCTGCTACTATT
>CAZWTU010000079.1:0-7526 GCA_964637035.1 uncultured Tissierellaceae bacterium | reverse complement strand
GGGTAAATTAGAAAAAGACTTGAACTTATCGTAATAATAGGGTATATTATAAAGTAATTATATATAATTCTGTGAATGAGAGAGTAAAGTCTTTACCGTGGCAAAGCGAACTGGGTAGTTGCAAGCCAGTCCATAGGAAATACTTGAATAGAGCTCGGGAGAATATATCTGAAAAAGTAAGATATTACGCTAGTAGCGTTAAAACATCGAGTGGGCACATTGTGTCAACAAGAGTGGTAGCACGGGATAACTCTCGTCTCTTATATTAAGGGACGAGAGTTTAATTTTTGTCTTGTTGGACGACTGCAAATTTTATAAGGAGGAAAAGAAATGTTAGATTTTAGAGAAGAAGCAATAAGTTTAATCAAGTCACAAGTAGAAGAATTGACTGAGGAAGAAATATCATCCTTAATAGAAGTACCCCCATCTTATGATATGGGTGATTATGCATTTCCAGTATTTAGCTTAGCAAAGATTTTCAGGAAGGCACCGCCTAAAATAGCAGAAGAATTGGCAGAAAAATTTGGTGAAAGTGACTGTTTTGAGAAAATAGAAAGCAAAGGACCATACCTTAATTTCTTTGTAAATAAGGAAAAACTTATAGAAATAACACTAAATAAGATCAAAGAAAAAACTGACAGATATGGATCTTCAGACATGGGAAAGGGAAAAAAGGTAATAGTAGAATTTTCTTCACCTAATATAGCGAAGCCCTTTCACATTGGACATATAAGGACAACAGTAATCGGAAACTCCATATTTAAAATATTTACTTTCTTAGGATATGAAACAGTATCTATAAACCACTTAGGTGACTATGGTACACAATTTGGGATGCTAATCTCTGCATATAAAAAATGGGGAGATAGGGAAGTAATAGAAAAAGATCCTATTAATGAACTATTAAAGCTGTATGTTAGATTTAATGCTGAGGCGGAAAAAGATGAATCCTTAAGAGATGAAGCTAGATATTGGTTTAAAGAATTAGAAAACAAAAACGAAGAAGCTTTGGAACTGTGGGAATGGATAAGAGAAATATCCTTAAAAGAATTTGATAAGGTGTATAAACTATTAAATATTGAATTTGATTCTTATGCTGGGGAAAGCTTTTATTCAGATAAAATGCCAGCGGTAATAGATGAATTAAATGAAAAGGAGCTAATGGAAGAATCAGATGGTGCATACTTAGTAGATTTAGAAGACCATGGAATGCCACCGGCACTAATTATGAAAAAAGATGGGTCAACACTATATACAACAAGGGATATAGCGGCAGCATTTTATAGGAAAGAAACCTATGACTTCTATAAAAACATATATGTAGTAGCTTCACAGCAAAATCTTCACTTTAAAGCATGGATGAAGGTAATAGAACTTATGGGACATGAGTGGGCTAAGGATTGTATCCATATACCATTTGGAATGGTAAGCCTAGAAGATGGCACATTGTCCACTAGAAAAGGTAGAGTAGTATTCTTAGAAGATGTATTAAACAAGGCAATAGAAAGTACATTAAGTATAATAGATGAAAGAAATCCAGATTTACCAGACAAAGAAAAGGTGGCTGAACAAGTAGGTATAGGGGCAGTAATATTCCAAGAATTATTTAATCAAAGAATTAAAGACTATGTATTTTCATGGGATAGAACCCTTAGCTTTGAAGGTGAAACAGGACCATATGTCCAATATACCCATGCAAGAATAAGCTCCCTATTAGAAAGGGGAGAATTCAATGTAGAAGAAGAGGTAGACTATAGTTTACTAAAAACTGAAGAGGAAATAAACATAGCTAGACTTTTATATGATTTCCCTAAGATAATAGTAGATTCTATGGAAAAATATGAACCCTATTTCATCACCAGGCAAATAGTAGAAATAGCTAAGGCATATAATAAATTCTATAATAGTGTAACTATAAATACAGGGGATAAAGAACTTAAAAAGGCAAGGCTTATGTTATCTTATGCAACAAAAACTGTAATAAAAACAGGCTTAGACTTATTAGGTATAGAAGCCCCAGAAAGAATGTAAAAGAAGAATGTAAAAGAAGAATGTAAAAGAAAAACCCTAGATATCTAGGGTTTTATTTTTCTAAGTATTCCATAAAATCAGCTTCGCTGACTTCAGATATAGCACTAAGTTCCTCCACTATACTGTTTTTTAAATCTACAAAACTATCAATTTTAGTTTCATTTCCCGTATATTCTAAAGCCTTAATAATTAAAAGCATATCATTTTTAGACATTTCCTGTATAGATATCTTATCAAATTCTTGCATGTAAATTCTCCTCTCTCGTCATATTATATAATATATTTTATAGGAAGGGAGGGAAAAATTCAATCTTTATTCCTATTTTGTTTAAATTTCTTTTGTATATAATTAACAAGTAATGTTATAATAGGTTTAATACTAAAAAGAAGGGGATACAATGAAGACAATATTAACTACTTTAAACTCAAAATTTATCCATTCGTCTTTATCTATTAGATACCTAAAAGAGTATATAAAAGATATAGCCCACGTTGAAATAAAAGAATATACTATAAATCAAAATATAGATTATATAGTTTCAGAGCTATATAAAAGTGATGCAGATATAATAGGATTCTCTACATATATTTGGAATTTAGTGGAAACCTTAGAAATATGTAAAACACTTAAAATAGTAAAGCCAGATATAAAAATTATCTTAGGAGGGCCAGAAGTATCTTATGATGGAGTAAAGGTATTAGAAGAAAATCCCTATATAGACTTTGTCATATATGGCGAAGGAGAAGAAAGCTTTAGGGAATTTATTCAAACCATATCAAGTGGGAAAATGGAATATAAGGATATCAATGGATTGATTTACTTTGAAGAAGGTAAAATTGTAAAAAATCCTCCCAGGCCATTAATATATGAACTAGACCAGATTTCTTCCCCATATATAGAAATTGATGATGATTTTGAAAACAAAATAGTATATTTTGAAAGCTCAAGGGGTTGTCCCTTTAACTGCAAATTTTGTCTATCATCAATAATAAAGGGAGTTAGGTATTTTAATATAGATAAAGTTAAAGAAGAGTTGAATAATCTTATAGAGGCAAGGGTTAAGCAAGTAAAATTTGTAGACAGAACATTTAATGCTAATAAAAAGTATTCAATGGAAATAATGAACTTTATAATGGAAAAGGATCCTAAAGATATAAATTTTCATTTCGAAGTAACTGCTCACTTAATAGATGATGAGATGTTAGATTTTTTATCTACAGTAAAGGAAGGATTGTTTCAGTTTGAAGTAGGTGTTCAAACAACAAACCCAAGAACCATAAAAGCAATTGGTAGGACTACTGATTTTGAAAAGCTTAAAAGAGTTACAAAGAAAATTAAGTCTTATGAAAACATACACCAACACTTAGATCTTATAGCTGGACTACCCTATGAAGATTATAATAGCTTTAAAAACTCATTCAACGATGTATATGATATAAAACCTGAAAAGATACAATTAGGTTTTTTAAAACTGTTAAAGGGGTCTGAATTGAGAAGGGACGAAGACAAATATGGATATAAATATTTGGACAGCCCACCTTATGAGATACTAGAAAACAATTATATATCCTATGAAGAAATAATAAAATTAAAGGCTATAGAAGATTTGGTTGAAAAATATTATAATGAAGGATACTTTGAACATTCCTTAGAATTTATAATAAGGAATCATTTCCACAGCCCATTTGAATTTTATGAAGATTTTTCAGAGTATTGGGATGCAAAAGCTTACAATAAAGTATCACATAGTAGGAGAAAATTATATGAAATTCTATTAGAATATTATAAGTGGAAGGGATTCAAAAACCAAATAGTTTACAATAATTTAATTAGATTTGATTTCATAATGAATAACAAGGGTAATAAAGCCCCTAAAGGTGTTATTGTAAGCAAAGATAATATAGACATCAAAGCTACCCATGATATATTAAAAGATGACAGAGTATTAAATAATTATTTGGAAATTTATAAAGGATTACCAACCAAAAGAGTTATTAGGGATATAGATATTAAAAACTTTCAAATCAATATTTTTGATTTAATAAAAAATAAATATATATTTAGTCATGAAATGGAAGATAAGACACAAATATTATTTGTTTATAAAAAAGGTGTAATTAATAGATGTGAAGCCTTTGATATAACTCACATTGTAAAGGAGATGATATAATTTGGATATATTAAAAGATTTTCTCATTATTAACAAGCAAACACTTAAAAAGACTATTATTAGTTTAAAGAACAATTGGATTATAATTTTTTCGGGGATAGCTTATATATTGATAAATATAATTATGATAATGCTAGTAAACACCGTATTCCGAGGAATATTGGGCATATTAGCTGGTTTAGTTGTTGCCTTGGCTTCAGCAGCTCTGATTTCAAATTACTTATATCTTTTATATAATGTAATTAACTATGACAGGTTAAAATTTCAAGATTTTAAAGATGGATTTACTTATTTTCTAAGAAAAGTTTATATAGTGTTCTTTTATGCATGGATAGGTAACATGTTAATATCAATGTTAGCAGGAGTATTAGGTAACAATGCTGACATTCTAAATTTGATAGTTAATATATCTGTATTTATACTTTTAAATCCATTACCAGAAACTTTATATTTAAAAGCTCGAGATCCAATGGGTAGCATTACTTACTCAGTAGACTTCATGAAGGAAAATTGGGTTAATTGGCTTATACCAAATATATTAATGTTAATAGTACTTTATTTAATAACGGGAAATATTATATCTGGAATATTTACAACCCATATCTCATATATATCTAGTTTTAGACTAGCAGATCTTGTTAAATACTTAGTTGCACAAGGATTATTTTCCTTTGTAATGATTTACAGAGGACATTTGTATAAATTATTGAGCACTAGTACAAGAAGAAAAAGAATGTATATGAATAAATTTTAGATTAGAAGGTGATTATGATGGCAATTATTAATGAATACTTTAAGAAATATACAGATAAAATTACCTTTATTGAGTTAAAGGATAATACAGAATTCAATGTTGAAGAACACCCCATAAAAAACAATGTTCCCCTTCCAGTATTAATTGAAGAATTAATAAGTGAAATTAAAGTAGGAAATTTAGAAGAAGAAATTAAGATAACTAACATAATAGAGGGCATAATATATTTAATGGGTATTGATAAAAACTTTCCTTATATAGATGAATATATAGAAATCCTAAATGCTTATGATGATAATATAGAAGAATATATTTTTTATAAAGGTATTAGGTTTATAGATAAAGAGGACTATGATAATGGTGCGATTTGTTTTAGAGCACTAGACCTATTAAACCCAAAAAACTTGAACAGTATATTTAATTATGCCCTTGCCTTAGAAAGCATTGGTAAGAAACATATGGCTATTGGTAAGGACGAGGAAGGCATGGAATTTATCAATAAGGCTACATCTGAATTAGAATCTTTATTAGATATAGACGAAGACTATGGATTAGCATACTATAAACTAGGTTACCACTATAAATTTTCTGAACAGAATTTGAAGGCAAAATTAATGTGGAATAAGTTTTTAAAACTAGACAAAGATGAACTAAGATTAGAGGAAATAAGAAAAGAGCTAGATAATATAGAAAACAGTGTATTATTAGAGTCTGGAATAACATATTTATCGATAAATAAATTTGATGATGCCTTATCATGTTTTTTAAAGATTTTACCAGACTTTAAAGATTGGTGGGAGTTGAATTATTTAATAGGGGCTTCATATAAGGGCTTAAACGATCATGAAATGGCCATAGAATATTTTGAAAAGTCCTTAGAAAACAATCAATCAGAGGCGGATGTATATAATGAGTTGGGAATATCCCACTTCTATCTTGGTTATATAGACAAGGCAGTTAAAGTATTTAGTAAAGGAATAGATAATATAAAAGATGATTATAAGCTATATTTTAATAGGGGCTTAGGTTATATACAATTAGATAAGTTAGAAGATGCTTATAAAGACATAATTAAAGCTGTAGAGCTAAATCCTAATGATGAAAATATGAATATTCAAAAGAAGAGCTTAGATGAAATCTTTAAACATCATTAAAGGGAGGAATAAGATGAATATTAGAAAATTAAATGATTTATTAAAAACAAAAAGAGACAAACCCATGAAACTGGTAGTAGTAGCTTGCCATGATGAAGAAGTAATTCAAGCAGTAAACCAAGCTAGAGAATTGGGTATAATAGATCCTATTTTAATTGGATCTAAAAAGAAAACACTAGAGATATTTAAAATAAAAGGTATACAAAAGGAAACATATCGAATAATAGATGAGGAGGACTTAATAATTGCAGCAGAAATAGGAGTTAAAATGGTTTCTAGTGGAGAAGCTAATTTCATCATGAAGGGTTTAATAGATACATCCACTTTATTAAAAGCTATATTAAATAAAGAGTGGGGTCTTAGAACCGATTCTCTTTTAAGCCATGTAATGATATATGAAGTTCCTAGTTATGATAAATTAATTTACTTAACAGATGGTGGGATGAATTTAGAACCATCACTAGAAAACAAGGTAAAGATAATAGAAAATGCAGCATTAGTAGCTAAAGCTTTGGGAAAAGAAACTATAAAAATAGCTGCATTAGCAGCTAAAGAAAAGGTGAATCCAAAGATGATAGCCACTGTTGAGGCTGCTGCATTAAAAGAAAAATGTATTAATGGAGAATTTTCTCAAGGTATAATAATTGATGGCCCTCTTGCACTGGACTTAGCAATCTCAAAGGAAGCGGCAGAAATAAAAGGATACAAATCTGATGTGGCAGGTGATGCTGATGTTCTTTTAGTTCCAAATATTGAAATGGGCAATGGAATAGGCAAAAGTATAACTTACTTTGCCCAAGGAAAATCAGCAGGAATAGTGATGGGGGCAAAAGCACCTATAGTGTTAGTATCTAGAGCTGATGATAATGAAGCTAAATTATTTTCCATAGCACTAGGAAGTTTAGTAGCAAATTATCTATATTAAAGTTTATAAAAGGTATTGACTTTGTTTTAAAAACAATGTATTATAATAAAAGTCAACTGTGACTAAAGAATGTGATCAAAGAAAACTTTTATATTGGATTTATAAAAAGTCTTATAAAGGAGTTGACAATTCTTTGAAAACAGTGTATTATATTAAAAGTCACCAGGCTTTACTTTATGAGAAGCAATTCAAATAAAGATTTAAAAAGCAGTTGACAGCAAATGAAAAATTTGCTATACTAAAACAGTCGCCTCAAAAGAGGAAGACGCTTATGACCTAACCCAATGAGCGATAGCGAATTGCAGGTAGGTCAAACGCAATGAGCCACCAGCCTTTTTGTCCAACGAGCGAATGCGAGTTGTAAGACAAAACGGACAGCAGAGATAATCTATGTGAGCGATAGCGAGCAAATAGATTTGAGTAGCGAAACTGCGATGAACCTAGACAACTAAATAGTGTAAGAAACTTTGAATTAGTAATATATGTAACAC